>CAIMUM010000138.1 GCA_903844685.1 uncultured Dehalococcoidia bacterium | reverse complement strand
CGGTGGAATAATCGTAAGCTGTGAGCATGGTGATTTTATCACCTGCCCGCTTCATATCCTGGATTTTGCTGATGGTAAAGCGCATGTAAAACGGCCTGCTGCTATTTTGTAGCTACCAGATCGTCCATCCATGCATTGACGTTCTTTGTCGACTTGATATGGTTATGCGAATCGACGTATACCATCCTGGGCTTCACATGCGCTGCTTCATCACTGGGAACCTCGTGATAGGTAAGGATAATTACTATGTTATCCCTGTTGGCCAGCCTTGCCGCGGCCCCGTTTAGACATATTTCCCCGGATCCCGGATTACCCTCGATGGCATATGTGTTGAAGCGTGCTCCGTTATGTACATTCAATATCTCAACGCGCTCGTAAGAAAGGATGTCCGCCGCTTTCAAAAGGTCGCTGTCTATGGTGACGCTGCCCTCATAATCGATATTGCAATCGGTTACCCTGGCCCTGTGTATTTTACTTTTCAACATAGTTCTGGTGGACATATTTCTTAACTCCTTACAGCAATAGAATATATGTTGCTATATCAATTTGTCAGCGGATGCTGATGAATACCGGGATTCGAAATCAATGCCGAGTTCCTGGTACAGGTCATCGTAATAAGAAGATATATGTTGCCCGTGTCCTTCTAAAAGGTCACGGATCTCCCCGGCTGTTTCAAGGCTGAGATGTCCCCTGGCCAATGCGATCCCGAGTGTCTTGAGTCCCATCAGGCGGTAAGTGTCGATGGCGTCAGGGTGGTCTTTTTCCAGGGCGGCGACATGTTTGCGTATAGTTTCAACATCGCCCCTGGCAATGGGGCCTGTCAGGCAGCCGGGTATGCCCACGCGCTCGATATTATTGACGGTGCCTTTGAGCAGGGGGAGCATTGCTTTAATAGCCTCTTCCCGGGGGATGCCGAAAGACTGCCAGAGATCGGCGGATGTTTTCATCAGGGTAACGAGATAGTTGGAGAGTGTAACCGCCGCCGCGTGATACAGCACTTTGTCACCCGGTTTGAGCACGATGATATTTCCCTGCAGTGCGGTTGCCAGTTGACGGGCAAGTGAAAGGCCGAAATCATCTCCTTCAAGGGCAAAAGTTGAGCCGGGGATATTGCTGATGGCCTCTTCAATGCCGGCAAATGTTTGCAGGGGATGCAGGCAGCAGACGTGGGCCCCGTATTTTTGGGCGGGTTCAAGTATATCGGTGGAATGTACCCCGCTGCAGTGAATTATGGTTTGGCCGGGGTGCCATTTCAGCTTAGCAGCTATATCAGCGATGATATCGTCGGGCGTGGTAATAAAAACCACCCGGGCGAGGTCGGCCACTTGCTGGGGCGAACTACAGGCCGTGCAGCCCTCAATTTTAGCAGCCAGCCTTTGTGCCGAAGCGATACTCCGGCTGCTCGCGGCAACAACGTGGTAACCTTGCCGCCATAACTGGTAGGCAAGGGCCGTTCCGGTTACTCCGGCGCCTATAAAGCCAATTGTCTTTTTCATCTTTTTCACTATAACCTTAACTACAATAAAAAAACCTTCTCGGCAGCATCCGAGAAGGTCAATAGCAGATCACCTGTATATACCGTCTCGGTCATCGCTGATCCAAGCG
>CAIMUM010000137.1 GCA_903844685.1 uncultured Dehalococcoidia bacterium | reverse complement strand
TTCGCTTCGCTCGCAATGACTGTTTATTTTTCCCTCTTCGACGCCCCTTGGTCGGACGGGCTTGTTTCCAGGCAGGCACCTATTTTACGTTAGGTACGGAGGGTACTCTTCAATGGGCTCTATTAACAATGTCATTGCGAGGAGCGCAGCGACGTGGCAATCTCATGGAATCAGGTCTGGCAACCACCTTCGTTCAAAGGATTGCTTCGCTTCGCTCGCAATGACGTGGGGGAGGACGCTCGCAATGACGTGGGGATTTTGTATTTGTTTAGGATTTAGGGCTCGGGGTTTTTATAATTAAACGGTTGGATATTCCAAAAGGGGTGATGTAATGGAAAGTAAAGTTGTAGTGATAACCGGCGCCAGCGGCGGGATCGGCGCGGCCCTGGCCGTCAAGCTCGGCGCCGAGGGGCACAGCCTGGTCCTGGCCGCACGTCGTGAAAAAGAGCTAAAGGCGGTGGCTGAAAAGGCCGGCCCCCGGGCCATTGCCGTGGTAACCGACGTTACGAAGCGCAAGGACGTCGAGCGCCTGCGCGACGCAGCCCTGAAGAAGTTCGGCCATGTGGACGTATGGGTCAACAATGCCGGGCGCGGCATCGGCAAAAACGTGATGGAGCTGACCGATGAAGACCTGGACGAGATGATCAGGGTCAACGTTAAATCGGCCCTCTACGGCATGCAGGCCATCGTGCCTCACTTTCAGCAGAGGGGAAAGGGACACCTGATCAACGTCTCATCCTTCCTGGGCAGGGTCCCCATGGCTGCCTTCAGGTCGGCCTATAATGCAGCCAAAAGCGCCGTCAATGCACTCACAGCCAACCTGCGCATGGATTTGAGAAAGGACTATCCGGGTATTCATGTCTCGCTGGTCATGCCGGGGGTGGTAGCCACCGATTTCGCTAGCAACGTGCTGGGAAACGCCCAACCCCCTGCCGCCGGCATACCGGCACGCTCGCCCATGGTTATCCAGTCGGCAGAAGAGGTGGCCGGCCTGATCGCCGGCCTGATAGAAAAGCCGGCGCCCGAGCTATATACCAACCCGGCCTCTCATGAGATGGCGCAGCGTTACTACAGGGATGTAGGCGCTTACGAAGCAGAAGGCCACTGAGTTATTTGGAAGAAATCGTGCAAACGGCCAATACGTTGGGGCCGCTGTGAACCCCTATCACCGGGCTGACCTTGGTAGCGTGCATCTTCTCCCTGGGGAAGAAAACGGCTATGCGGTCCTCCACTTCCTCACGCTCATCCATGGTGGTGGCATCCTCGACGAACATCTCTTCGATATCGGGGATATCTTTGATCATGTTCACCAGCATGTCCTTGGCCTTGGCGCGGCTGCGGGCCCTGGCCACGGGCTGGATCAGGCCGTCTTTGAGCGTGAGCATGGGGTTGATCTTCAGTAGCCCGCCCAGCATGGCCTGGGCCTTGCCGATGCGCCCGCCCTTCAAAAGATATTCCAGGGTATCGAAGATCATATAGGCGCGGATGCGCGGCAGGGCATCATTCAGCATGGCAATGATATCTTTCAGGCTGTCGCCCTTCTTAGCGGCCCTGGCC
>CAIMUM010000136.1 GCA_903844685.1 uncultured Dehalococcoidia bacterium | reverse complement strand
TTTTTCAATTTCTGCCACCCACTTATCCTTGTGCATGCCCGGGGCATTCTTGAGAACTTCTTCCGGCAGATCCAAGATAAACTTCATTGTCTCCGGGTGCCACTTCAACGCTCCCCATGGAATGGCAAACCATTTGTCGGTGATGCCCAGAAAGCCGCCAAATGCGACCAGCGCGAATGCGATCAGACCTTCGTGCATATCCACTACAAAGGTCTGCACTTGCCCCATATCCTGGCCCTTTTTGTTGACTATCCCGTACTCCGTCAACCTGATGGTTGGTACAAATCTTACTGATTTACTCATAGTATTACTCCTTACTACGTAGCATTAAATACTTTAACCTGGGGAAAATCTTATCATGCAAGAAATTGAGAAGTAATATAATAATAAGTCAGAAAGTTAAATAGTTATGATATTTTGACGAGGGAACAGGTCAACCGCAGCCCCACCGGTAACCAGCTATACTCCAACATTATAATCGTATACAGAAAAGCAATCTTGATGTATATTTAAGATATATACGGGAAAGAGGGTAAAGCCATGAAGATGTTTAGAATATTCGGAATATCGCTGCTGGCCGCGGCAGCATGTTTAACGGCAATTGCCGCCTTCGATGTGGCACCGTCCGCTGCCGCCGGCTCCGACAACTGGACCATGCCTTATAACCAGTACTGGGGCGACAGCTCTGCAGGACAAAGGAATAATTTCGTTAGTTGTTCCCCACGCTGGGGCAATAGCTCATGCTACATAGACGAGAATGTAACGGCAGTCAAAAGTTTGGGCGGTTGCGCAAGTGCCTGGGGCGACAGCCGTTGCGTCCTACCCGGCAAGTAGCTTTCCCTGTATTTTCCGGCAGGCCTGCATTGGGCCTTGATGCAATAGAAAATGACCTCCGCTAGCTGCTCATGCTGTGCCTAAAATGAAGTCATTTAGTCGATTATAGCTTTCCTTGCCACTTCCTCCGTCCGCCGCCTCACTATTAGTCGACAAATGTCATCTTTTTATCAGCATTTTATCAGGAAAACATCAAGCGCAACCCGGGGGAGAATAATAGAATGCGTCTATATTTACGAGGAGGAGAAATAAATGATAAAGTGGTTATTGATACTTCCCCTGGGATTTTTAGTTCTGGTTTCGTCTGCCTGCGGCTACCGGCAACAGCAGCAGGTCATAGTGATGCCGCAATATCAGTATACCCAACCCCCCACATATATTATTCAAAATCCGGCGCCGCAGCCGCATTATATTGCACCCCGTCCTTTACCCTATCCAGTCCCTTATCCTGTACCCCATCCTCGCCCTCCTACGCCTTTTCCACCTTACCGCTGATTAGCCGGGGAGGAGCAAACAAGGACCTTGATACATGACCTGTTCCTCCCTTTTTCCTTCCGAATTGCGATTTGATATAAGAGAGGTTATTTCAATCCGCTACTGGCCTGCCCGGCGCTTTAGTCGATACCTATCATCACGCTGCTGGCCTTAATGATTGCATAGACCTTCTTGTTTTTGACCAGCTTCAAGCTCTTGCTCGATGCCTTGGTGATTATGGCGACTATCTCTTCCCCGCCGGTCAGTTTCACCACAACATCGTCGTTCACCGTTCCCGGCTTGATTGCCTTGACCTTGCCGCTTAAC
>CAIMUM010000135.1 GCA_903844685.1 uncultured Dehalococcoidia bacterium | reverse complement strand
TGACGATATTTAAGCGGAAGCCTTTGCCATCTTTACCCTTGGCTCCCTGGCCTCGTCCCGACAGTTCCTGGTCAAGGCCGTTAAAGGCCGGGTGCAGGCGGTCCTGCGGCAGGGTGTAGTGCAGCGTTGCGGCCATCTGCTTTTCCGTGGTATCACGCGCGCCGGCATAAGTCATGGCCAGCGCCAGCGAGATAGAGTAGGGCGAGTAAAAGAGATTGCCTTCCGTTCCCTTGAGTGCCTGGTACAGGTCCAGTGCGAAAGCGTTGTTGCCGTCAACCAGCGCGGCCAGGTCGGCCTGGCTCACGGCCGGGGATACCCTCGGCTTGTCCGACCTCTGCATATCATTTGAGGCCGGCTGCGCGCAAGCCGCCAGGCCGGTCAGTAAAACAAGGCCCAAACTTGTTACATACAACCATTTTGATTTCATGTCGCTGCCTCCTGTATACTCAATTCACACCAGTTATAACGTTTCCCCGTGCAGTTAAGTTTAGCAAACATCAAGCTATATTCGCACGGCAAGGCAATATCATGCAAATCAACGAAGCGATGGAACTTCTGCAATCAAGGTCCAACCGAACACCTGAGAACCTCAAGGGCATGTCCAGGTACGGCATCAACACTGAGCGCGCGCTTTGCTTATCAACCCCTGACATTCAGAAGCTGGCAAAGCAAATAGGAAAAGATCACGGCCTGGCTCTGCAGCTCTGGAAGGCCGGCTGGCGCGAGTCGCGTATACTGGCTGCCATGATCGACGAACCGGCGAAGGTAACCGGCCGGCAGATGGATAGCTGGGTGAAGGATTTCGACTCCTGGGACGTGTGCGACGCTACCTGCCTTTACCTCTTCTCCTGGACGGGGTTGGCCTGTGAAAAAGCCATTCATTGGTCGGAACGGCAGGAAGAATACGTTAAAAGGGCGGGCTTCGCACTGATGGCCTGCCTGGCTGTGGGAAAGCGCAGGCCGGGCGAGGAACGGCTTGCTTCCTTCCTGCCGATCATTGAACGTGAGGCCTGGGATGAACGCAACTACGTCAAGAAAGCGGTCAATTGGGCGCTGCGCCAGGTGGGCAAACACAACAGGCGGCTTAACACACTCTCCATTGAAGCCGCCGAACGCATCAAGCTGCAGGACACCAGGAGCGCTCGCTGGATAGCTTCAGACGCGCTGCGCGAACTAACTTCAGAAAAGACGTTGGGCAGAATTAAGGGCTAATACGGTTAAGAGCAGGTCTTGCCCTCATCTCCGCAGCAGGTCTGTTGCTTGCCGCCGCACGAACCGCCCCCGCAGGTTCCCCCGCCGCATCCCTCCTGCCTCAGCATCAGCATCGGCCCATCAGGTGTCTCTTCGACATCCAGGGTTACACCGTTAAGATGGCCGGCGAGATCGCCTTCAATAGCAAACACCTTTGTTCCTTCATGCTCAACTACATTATCCCCGGGCTGCTCGCGATCGAGTATCAGCCCGAGCTGTCCTTCTTCATTGGATGTCAGCCTGAGCAGGGCATCGCTTTCCCCGGAATTCTCACTCAACAATTTTTTCAGTTCAACCCTGGCGTTATCCGTAACTACAATCATTTTTTCTCCAATAACTCATGTATTTGTATCGAATTCAATCAATTATAAGGTAAAACCTGCCGTTATGCATAAACCAGATTGTGATTAAAGTCGTTGGGCCCAAAACCGGTATTCTGTACAATTGATGCATCTTATAGCATGGAGAGGTAGTATATGAATAAAATATTACGATTGCTTGGACTACTGGTAGTAGTTTTTGGAGTTATCAGCCTGGTAGTGGGCATTACTGTGGCCGCCGTGGCCTACGATAAGCAGGCCTGGATGACGGACGCCATGAGGCAGGAAAAAGTTCCGCTGGCAGCGTTGGGGGTAAAGGGAGCAGGAGCGGATGAAATTATCGACAATGCGGCTGCTCTACAGGTTGCGGCAGATACCGTCAGGACACACCGGCATAGCATTGCGCCGACATACAGCGATCTCATGGCAGGCGGCAAGTACGATCCAACCAATACCAAGCACCTTCTTTACGCCCAGGCCTTGAACCTGGAAAATTACCTTTACCTGGGCGTACTCGGCTTCGGCGTTGCGCAGCTGGCCATGGGCGTGGGCGCTTCCATGGTACTTACCGGGCTGGCACTCTGCGTCATCGGCATTGCCTTATTCAAGATGGCCGGCCAGTTGAAAACTTGTTAAGCCTGATTAATTGAGGTCACGCCGCCTGAGGATGCGTATCCTTAACCCATAGCGATACGAGGAACGCTCCCACAAAAAGCACAACCAGCATTGCCAGTGGAGCAATGAACTGGCCGGTTGAGGATTCCAGCGCTTCCATAGAAGGCACTATTGCCACAGCCGCCAGGTTCCCCAGCAACTGCAAGTATCCTACTGAGACGCCGGCATATTGGGCCCCGGTCACCTCGGCCGACATGGTGAGAACGATCGGAAACGTCGAAAGAAGGAAGAAGCCCAGTACTATGCCATTGATCATATTTGCCGTATAGCCCCGGACGAGGATCAGGGCTGTGATGCAAATTGCGCCCGCCAAGGTCCCGATCAGCAGGAATGGCTTACGTCTCCTGACCTTGTCCGAAATAAGCGGTATTACAATACAGCCGATCATACCGGCGAATATCAGGACTGTCGATATGGTACTGCCCTCGGTCATCGGTATATTGTGCAGATCATGCAGTATTTTCTCCAGCCAGGTGGCAAGCCCATTGAAAGCGCCCAGGCCGACGAACGTCACAAAGCCCAGCAAAATAAAATTCCTGTTCCTGAGAATGACCCCCAGGCCTCCCCAGCTCGACGTTGAAAGATCGGCTTCTGGCGCCCGCGATGGAGTGGGTGGTTTAGACCTGACAACCAGAATAAAAACAAGAGCGCCGAGGATTCCGGCTATGGCGTAAATCCATAGCATTGAACCGTAACTGAGGCCCTCAACTAATGCCGGCGTAGCTCCCAGCGCCACCATCATTCCTATAAAAACCGCCAGAGTACCCAGGCCGACCGCAGTACCCTCCTCCTTGGGAGAAAACCACTCTGTAGCCAGCTTGGTTACCCCGTTCAAAACGAAAGGCTGCCCCAGAGAGATCCCTATCTGTGAAATGAGCAGATTATCAAACGAACCCGGCGCCGCCAATCTCAACAGCGAAAAGGCGCCGGTGAGGATGGCCCCGATCCCTACACCCCATTTAAACCCGATTTTGTCTATGATTATGCCCGCGGGAATGGTTAGTATGACCTGGACCAGAGGGAAGACCAGAGTTAACCATTGAACGCTGCTGGCCGGTATATGCAGCATATCTTCGATATAAGTGTCGATAGCTGCGAAATTCAACCAGTAAAGCTGTGTCAGCGCCGAAACGTACATGTAGATGGCCAGCACCACCCACCTGTACCTGTAAACCCTGTACTGTTGTTCCATGAACAGCCCCTCCCTAAAAGTTATTTTAAGCCGTGGCAACTTGCATAACCGTCCTATTATAAACCAGGCGTCAAGGCGCAAGAAGCATGCATACCTAAAAGCGACAAAAGTCATACCACCGTAAACCTCCGCGACTATATCATTAATTAGAGAATCAATAAAAACGGTGTAGCAGTATCAGTTTGACCCATTTAATAAGCGCTTTTTTAAATATATCGAGAACAGAATAACCTATTAAGGAGGCAACAAAATGAAAGAGCAGAAATGGTGGAAAAGTTACGACCGGGGGGTCCCGCACACTCTGGAACCCTACCCTAGGAATACACTCCTTGAGGTATTTGCTGAAACGGCAAGGCAAAAACCACAGCAGACATGTGTGATTTTTGCAGGGAAGCTTATAACTTACGGCGAGATGGACAGGATGAGTGATGCGCTGGGAGCTGCGCTCGCAGCTAACGAGGTTAATAAAGGAGATACAGTCGCTATTATCCTGCCGAATAGTCCGCAGTTTATCATAGCCCAGGTGGGAACGTGGAAGGCCGGAGCAATACCGGTACCGTTAAACCCTCTCTACACCGAGGACGAACTGAGAAACGGGATAAACCAGAGCGGAGCAAAGGTAGCCATCGTTTTTGGCCCGCTTTATCACGTAATTAAATCTCTTCAATCTCTTCACTCCCGCATCAGGATGATCATCACTGCGGATGTTGAGGGATACGCTAATCTCAAAACAAAATCCCCCACCTTCACCACAGGGACAGATCCTGACGGACGTCCGGCTGCACTGCATATAGGCGATGCATGGCTTAACGATCTGCTGTCCAAGTACGCCAACAGCCCACAATCCCCTGTAAAGGTCAACAGCGATGACGTAGCGTTGATCCTGCAGAGCGGTGGTACTGTTGGCATCCCGCGGGGCATTATGTTGACTCATAAAGCATTGCTGGCAGAGGCCATGCAGGTCCACGCTTGGCTTAAACCGGTGCTCACAGATTGGGAGGATATGATTTTGCTGAACCTCCCGCTTTTCCACGTCTTCGGCAATGCAGCACTGCTGTCTACTGCCATACTGGGCCATTACCCGATGGCATTGGTACCTGACCCCAGGGACCATGATGATATGCTAAACATAATTCAAAAAGTGCATCCGGCACTTTTCGCCGGCGTTCCCACCCTCTTTTCAGGACTCTTGCACGATCCTGCAGTCATTAACAAGACCGTGGATTTGTCCTCGGTAAAGCTGGCCGTATCAGGCGCAGCGCCATTGTCTGCGGATATCAAGGAACGGTTTACGCGACTCACGGGCATTAGGCTGATACAGGGCTATGGATTAACCGAAACTTCAGCAGCCATAACAGCAGAACCGGCTGGCAAGCCAGGAAAAGCAGGCTCGATCGGCCTTCCGTTACCCGATGTTGTCATCAAAATCGTCGATACTGAGACAGGCAGGAGCGATATGCAGGCAGGACTAGAAGGCGAGATCATCGTCAAATGCCCGCAGGTCATGCTCGGGTTCCACAATAGCCTCGAGGAGACAGCCGAGATGCTGCGCGGCGGGTGGCTTTATACGGGCGATGTAGGCTATCTTGACAAGGATGGGTACATTTTCATAACTGCCCGAAAGAAGGAACTCATTAAGGTCAGCGGCTTCCAGGTCTGGCCGCAAGAGGTGGTTGTTGTGATTAAGGCCCACCCGGCGGTAGAAGACGTTTGCGTACGCGGTATACCTGACCCGCTACAGGGCGAATCGGTCAAAGCCTGGGTAGTGTTGCGGAAAGGCCAGCAATTGACCGGGGAAGAACTTCGAGCATATTGCAGGCAGAAGCTCACTGCCTATAAAGTTCCCAGGCACGTGGAATTCAGGGACGAATTGCCGCGGACATTATACGGCCAACAACTGTGCCGCAAGCTGGTTGAAGAAGAGAAAACGAAAACAGCTGCAGTCGTCTAATAATTTAGAGATGTGCCGCAGGTGACCTGCGGCACATCTCTAAATTTGTCCATTTTGATAAACTGCAAAATTATTGTATCCAAAAATCTTATATTCTTTAAAAACAGGCTGGATGATTATGTTAATCGTGACTTGTATCAAACAGGTGCCTGATACAACCCAGGTAAAGATAGACCCTGAAACGGGAACTCTCATCCGGGAGGGAGTACCCTCGATCATTAACCCGTTTGATGCCCACGCGCTCGAGGAGAGCCTACGGTTAAAGGAAAAATACGGGTTTAGGGTCCTGGCACTTTCCATGGGACCTCCAAGCACCGAAATGACTCTGCGCAAGGCTCTTGCGGTAGGAGCGGATGACGCCATTTTGCTCAGCGACCGCGCCTTCGGCGGAGCCGATACCCTTGCTACCAGTATGGTACTGGCGGAGGCCATAAGGAAGATATCTGCCCAGGAGGAGGTGGCGCTGGTTATCTGCGGCAAGCAGACTATCGACGGCGATACGGCGCAGGTCGGGCCCGGAATCGCCACAAGGCTTGGGTATTCCCAACTGACTTCTGTAGACCGCGTCGATGAAATTGACATGCGCAGAAAAAGAATCACCGTCCGCTGCAAATTCGAGGGCCGCTACGAGATACTGGAATCTTCACTGCCGGCAATGGTTGCCGTATTACGAGAAATAAACCGGCCCCGCTATCCCACCGTGCCCCTGAGGATCATTTCGCAGGAAGCGGAATTGAAGGTCTGGGACAACCGGTCGATGCAGCTCAGCGAGGATAAGATAGGGCTTAAAGGCTCAGCCACCGCGGTTAGAAGGATATTCTCGCCGGACCGCGAAAAAGGCCAGATACTGGCTGGTGATGAGGTCAACGATCCCGATCAGGCCGCACGCAGGCTGATCGAGGTGCTGGTCAGCAAGAATCTTATCTCCGTCCAGTAGTTTTATCAGGAAATAAACTGGAATATTGATTCTGTGGAAGAAAAGAAGAGAATAAAGAAACCCCTGGGCGTTGCCCGCCTCCTAGAAGGAAAATGCATCTTTTGCGGTGCGCGCTGCCAGAGCGCGTGCCCCAAAGATTGCGTTGAGATGACAGAGCAGGGTGAGCCTATAATTGATATCACTTGCTGTATAGGTTGCAAGAAGTGCGTCAAAATATGCCCTTCCCAGGCGATAGAGATGTATTTCACCCCCGAACAGCAAAGGTTGCTGGATGAGATCGCCCGCCATGGCGCACCTGCAGCGGAGGAAGAGGCCGGGCAAGAAGAGGTCATTAACAGTGCCTCCGACTCCGGTTATCGTGGAGTGTGGGTTTTCGTAGAACAGATTAACGGTGAACCTGCTGCTGTTTCGTGGGAACTCCTGGGCGTAGGCAGGCACCTTTCTTGGCAGTTGAAGGTGGATCTTTGCGCAGTGGTTATAGGGGAAAAGGTGCAACACCTCTGCAGTGAGTCTTTCGCTTATGGCGCCGATAAGGTATACATAGTAGATGAACCGGTTTTCCGCTTTTACAGGACCCAGCCTTATTTCGTAGCGTTATGCAACCTTGTCAATAAATATAAGCCCGAGATTTTGCTCATCGGGGCGACCGGCGTCGGCAGGGACCTGGCCGGCGCACTTGCTACCTGTCTTAATACGGGCCTGACGGCTGATTGCACCGGACTGGGCGTGGATGAGAAGAGGCGGCTTCTCATGCAGACACGCCCTGCCTTTGGCGGCAACATCATGGCCACCATCGTGACCGAAAAGAACTGGCCCCAGATGGCCACGGTGCGCCCCCATACCATGCACATACATGAAAAGGACCCTTCCCGCAGCGGGGAGATTATCAGGGAAAGGCAGTATATTGCCGAGGATGATATAGCCACCAAGATCATAGAAATAATCGAGCGCACGCAGGAGGGTAGCGTAGATATCGCAGGCGCCGACTTTATCGTTTCGGGCGGTCGCGGAATGCAGTCAGCCGATAATTTTCGCATACTTCAGGAACTGGCCGACGAACTGGGCGGTGTTGTAGCTTGCTCACGCTGTGTTGTGGATGCCGGCTGGATGCCGGCCGAGCGACAGGTGGGGCAGACAGGGAAAACAGTACGCCCCAAGATTTACATTGCCGCGGGCATCAGTGGCGCTATACAGCACCTTGTTGGCATGCAAAACTCCGATATCATCATAGCCATCAACCGCGATAAGCACGCGCCTATTTTTGAGGTAGCCCATTATGGTCTCGTCGGTGATCTCTTTAAGATAATCCCGTCACTGACACGGCAGCTTAAAGCCCTGAGGGCCAATGGCAAAACATGAGGGATAACCGCTAATGGAGGAAGGTTAAATGTCGTCTCAAGTATTACTATTCAGCGCATTGTTTGCGATTGCAGTTGGGTTTTTCCTCCTGAGCTGCTACTTGAGATTCAGCCTTGTTACCATTGGAAAGCCTGACAATCGTTTTAACGAGCTGGGCCAACGTTTTTCCAACATGCTGCTTTACGCCTTCGGGCAAAAGCGTGTTGTTACCAGGAGCTACCTATTTGGCTTGAACCACGCGGTCTTTTTCTGGTGCTTCCTGATATTGCTTATCGCCAATACCGAGTTCCTGCTGCATGGCCTTTTCCCCGCTTCAGTCAGCCTGTCCCTGCTGCCCGATATTTTATATTTTACTCTGACATTTATCTTCGATATTGTGTCATTTTTCGCCCTGGTCGCTGTTCTTATCGCACTGGGCCGCCGGCTTTTCGTCCCACCCAAGTATATTGATGCCCGGACATATGATGCCTTCGTCATTCTCGGCCTGGTAGCCACGCTCATGCTCGCCTTCTTCACGCTGCACGGCAGCGAGATAGCGCTGGGGGAGGAAAGGGCTGCGCTTTACATGCCGGTTTCGGCTTTTATGGGCAACTTTATCCTGGCCCGATTGCCTGGTGGTACACTGACCGCCCTGGTCACGGCAGCCTGGTGGGTACACGCCGTGGCTTTGCTGGGGTTCCTGGACTACCTGCCATACAGCAAGCACATGCATATCCTCACCTCCATACCCAACTGCTTTTTCAAGAGCTTGGAAAAAGTTAATACCCAACCACGCGAGGAATTCCATAAAGGCAGTGCGTACGGGGTAGGCCGCGTTGACCAGTTCCGCTGGAAGGACCTTTTTGATTCTTTCTCATGCACTGAGTGCGGAAGATGTAATGATAATTGCCCGGCAACGCGCAGCGGCAAGTCGCTCAACCCTCGACTGGTCATCCATAATATCAAGGAAAATCTCCTGCATAATGGCAGGCAGATTGGGAAGGGATTGGAGCCCGCCCTGCCACTCATCGGCACCTGCCGGGAGGGGTGCGTGACGGAAACCGACCTCTGGGAATGTACCACCTGCGGCGCCTGCATGGAGGTATGCCCGGTGTTTATCGAGCATGTGCCTAAAATAGTCGGAATGCGCAGGAACCTGGTAGAGATGAAATCCACTTTCCCGGGCGAGGTGCAGTCTCTTTTCGAAAATATGGAGAACCGTAGCAATCCGTGGGGCATCATCCCCGCCGAGCGCGGCAAGTGGGTCACCGAGACAGATGTACCACCCTTTGAAAAAAATCAAACTGAATGCCTGTTTTACGTCGGCTGTACCGGCGCCTTCGATACGCGCAATAAGAGGAATACTCTCGCGTTGACCAATATATTCAACAATGCGGGGATTTCCTGGGGTGTTCTTGGCAAAGAAGAGAAATGCTGCGGAGACAGCCTGCGACGATTGGGCAATGAATATGTTTTTGAACAGATGGCCAAAGAAAACGCCGCCTTATTCCAAGATCTGGGCGTTAAGAAAATCGTCACCCAGTGCCCCCACTGCTACAACACACTCAAAAACGATTACCGGCAGTTCGGCCTCAACCTGGATGTAAGCCACTATTCAGAATTCATCTTAGACTTGATCAAGGCGGGCAAAATTAAACTTAAGGCTTCAGCAGGACTGGGAAGGGTGGTTTACCATGATTCATGCTACCTCGGCAGGTATAACGGCGTCTATGACCAACCGAGGGAGCTTATCAAACTATCAAGCGGCCATACACCTCTGGAGATGGAACGCCACCGGCAAAGGTCGTTTTGCTGCGGTGCCGGTGGGGGTCATATGTGGATGGAGGAGAACGCCGACACGCGCATCAATATGGAACGCGTAAGACAGGCCCTGCAGCAAAAACCGGACACTATCTGTGTCTGCTGTCCGTATTGCGTTACCATGATAGAGGACGGATTAACCGATTTGAAGGTCACGGATAATATAGCTGTCCTTGACCTCTCCGAAGTAATACAAAGGGCCCTGGTTTGAAGGCCCTCAGGTAAAAATAATTCAGGAACAGAGTTGACGTGGTCTTTCCTTGCCCGTCCCAACTGCTTGAAGTACAATTCAGCCTGGATATATGGCAGACAGTAATAAAATCGAACTTGCCCGCATCAGCGCGAAAGGTGTGGTGCAGGGAGTGGGCTTCCGTCCCTTCATATACGGGCTGGCAAAGAAATACAGGTTGAACGGCTGGGTTTGCAACACGTCCGAGGACGTGAAAATAGAGGTGGAGGGCGAAAGGGAATCTCTCGATTCATTTATATCCGCCATCAAAAGCGAGGCCCCGCCATTGGCACGTATA
>CAIMUM010000134.1 GCA_903844685.1 uncultured Dehalococcoidia bacterium | reverse complement strand
TAGCCTGAATCTTCCGGGTCCTGGAAGTACTCATCGATAATCTCTTCGACTACGGTCAGCTCATCGGGCACAAAGGCCTTAGTTTCATCAGTTACCCTGATGACGTGGGATTTGTCAGACGGCTGGATGCCTCTTATTTTAACAGGCATGGTTTTACTCCAGTGCGAGGTCGATTATTTTCTGTATCAACTCAGTATACGCCATCCCGCGCGCCGCCGCCTGCCGGGCTATACCAAGTTCAGGGGTGATGTCGGGGTTGGCGTTGACCTCCAGTACCTTGATGCTGCCGTCGCCGGCCTGGCGCATGTCTACCCTGGCATAACCGCGGCAGCCTGCTGCCCGGCAGGAGGAGCGGACGATAGCTGTTATAGCCTCACGCAGTTCACGGCTTATCTCAGCCGGGCAGCATACACCTGTGCCCTTGTAATAATCCGTTTCCTCGAACCATTTGGATTCGAAGGTCAGTATGCGCGGCAGCCCGGGCGGCAGGCTGTAGGTTATCTCCGAGATCTCAACGACTTCGTGCTCACTGTTGCCCAGGATGGAGGAATTGAACTCACGCCCATCGATGAATTCCTCCACCAGCGCGTAACCGCGGAAGCGCCCGCTGATGCGCGCGACCTGCAGCCCGAGCTGCTCCTTATTCCACACTATGTTCTCCGCTGAAAGCCCGTGGCTGGCGTCCTCGTCCCTGGGCTTAACGATGCAGGGGAATACAAGGTTGAAACTGTTTACGCTGTCGGGAGTCAGCACTTGGAATGACGGTGTGCTCACCCCGGCTGCATGCAGCACGGCTTTAAAATCAGCTTTGTCGAGCGTGAGCGCCAGCACATGTGAGGGGTTGCCGGTGAAACGTAGGCCATTCTCTTCCATCATGCGTGCCACGACCGGTTCGGAATGCGGGAGATCCTCGAACCCCTCGAACAGGTTGAAGATAACGTCAGCCTTTATATTGTCAAGAGCCGCAGGCACGGTTTCCAGGGGAGGCCGCAGGGGCACCTTCTCCACTACGTGTCCCAGTTCCAGTATGGCCTTCTTGACGGCCACCACCTCCTCAAGCACGCCGATGATAGCCTCCTCTTCCCCGCAATAGTCCTGCGGTTCCGTGAAAGGGTCGTTATATATAATAGCTACTTTCATCTGCGTCACCCGTATCTGGCAAGCGCGGATTCAAATATGGACCTGATAAGCCCGTTATAAGTCCAGCCCATTTTGTAGGACATGATGGGCAGGTCGCCTGACTCGGGATTAAGCCCGGGCAGGGGGTTCACCTCAAGGAAATAGGGAGTGCCGTCCGGCGCCACACGGAAATCAATGCGTGAGAAATCACGGCAGCCAAGCGTTGTAAAAGCAGCCAGGCTGGCTTCGGTTATCCGTTTGATCACAGATTTGGGGAGCCTGGCCGGGCATTCATAGTCAACCAGGTTGCGCCAATCCCGCTTGACCTCCAGCGAGTAAACAAAACCCTTGGATTTACTGCGTGGCAGCACACGCATAATACCCACGATAACGGGGGGAGCGTTGCCCACTACTCCTACCGTTACCTCACCGCCCTCGATGTATTGCTCAATCAGTACAGGCTGTCTGTACTTAGCCAGCAATTGGCGCGTTATTGTCCTTGCCCTGGCAGCGGTATCGGCACGGGATGTCAGCCGGATGCCTTTGCTGGAGCCTTCGAAGGCCGGTTTGATGAAGGCCGGCAGGGGGAAATCGCCGGCGGAAACGGCCTTGAGAGCCCGGAGTGAGCCGATTAACAGCCATGCAGGTGTGGCAATACCAGCGGCACCGACAAGCCGTTTGGCGAGGGGTTTATCCAGGGTAATTGCAAGGGTCTGGGGGTCGGAGCCGGAATAGGGGATATCCAGCATCTCCAGTATGGCGGGCACCTGGGCCTCGCGGCTGCGCAGGCTGCCCTGCCCTTCGGCGATATTAAAGACGAAATCCACCTTGCTTTTGAGGATTTTGGAGATGAATTTACGTCCTCCACCGAGGAATATGGTGTCGTGCCCGAGCGCGCGCAGGCCGACGGCGATGGCATTTACTACCTCGAGGGAATCATATTCCTCAAATGCGTCCTCGGGGATATCCCGGCCTGGCTGGAAATCGTCTTTTAGGTCGAAAGCCAGGCCGATTCGCATTGTGACCTGATTAAACGGCTACCAGCTCCAGTGCCATCTGCAGTTTGCTGGCCTTCGGCCGCCCGTTGCGTGCCGCTGTAGCAGCCTGCGGCTTGGGATTATGGTAGTGGTAAATTTTACCGAGGTAGTTCCTGAATGCCAGCTTTCCGTCTTCGCGTGATATAAGGTAGCTGGCCTGCAGCGGCACTTTGCCGCCCCCGCCGGGGAGGTCGATGACGTAGGTGGGAACGGCCAGGCCGGATGTATGCCCGCGCATGCCCTCGATGATGTCCAGGCCTTTTTCCACTGTAGTGCGCAGGTGTTCGGTGCCTTCCACCTCGTCTGCCTGGAAAAGGTAGTAGGGGCGGATTTTAGCTTTGAGGAGGCCGTGGCAAAGGTTGAGCTGCTTTTCCACCGAATCGTTTACGCCGGCCAGCAGCACTGACTGGTTGTTAACCGGTATGCCGCAGCGCAAAATTTTTTCACAGGCCGCCTTGGCTTCCTCTGTAAGCTCGTTGGCATGATTGAAATGCGTGTTAAGCCAGATAGCGCCGTATTTTGAGAGCATTGCGCATAGTTCATCATCGATGCGCTGGGGCAGCACCACCGGCACGCGGGTGCCGATGCGGATAATCTCGACATGCGCGATAGCGCGAATTTTCTTGATTATACACTCAAGCTGTTTGGTGGAGAGGGTAAGCGGGTCGCCGCCCGAGATGATGACGTCCCTTATGCGTGCGTCCGCGCGTATGTATTCGAGCATGCGGTCTATCTCTTCAGGCGGACGCACCCAGCTGCCATGCCTCCATTCGCGTTTGCGGGTACAATGGCGGCAGAACATCGGGCAGATATCGGTGACGACCATCAGCACGCGGTCGGGGTAGCGGTGTACCAGGCCGGGCACCACTGAGTCCCGCTCCTCTTCGAGGGGATCTTCGGATAGTATGCCGGCCAGCGCTATCTCCTCGAAAGCCGGCATGGATTGCCTGCGTATGGGATCGCAGGGATCTTCGTGGTTGATCAGGCAGAAATAGTAAGGGGTAATCGAGATGGGGAATTTTTCGGTAACCAGCGTCATGTTGACCTGGTCACGGATAGATAAGGGAATGAGCTTAGAAAGCTCTTCTATACTGGTGACACGGTTGCGGAACTGCCATTTCCAGTCGTTCCAGTTCTCGTCGGGCACATTGCTGAAGAACCTTTGCTTATTCCTCAGCAAGCGCAAGCTTGGAGGCTCTTCTACTTCAACAGCAGCGTGACCTGGAGGTTCCTCTTCTGCAGAGAATTCGAATAAGTCTTTTTGTTTAGTTGTAGTTGCTTGCGCCACCTTGGGCTGTGCCTCCTTAAAATCAGTTATTTTTTCCTATTTGGGGCAATCGTATTTTTTATCCTTGCGTTTTTTATAGCATGTATGGAAAATCATGTCAAGTATTTTGGGCAAAAAATTGCAAAATTTTTTTGAATTGTATCTACGATGGAAAATTTCGGTGCTTTATCGGGCGGGTTACGGGCTATAAGCATATGCGTATAAAAAAAGAAATAGACTATGTGATGCCGCTATTTATTGCAGGAAAAATAGTGACGGCGTGTTATCCCTGCGATTATGTGATAAAACGCCGTTGCGGTATACTCTATTTGTTTCAAAATCGCGGGCAAATAAAGCCACGGCCGGGAGGCGCGCATGCTGGATATTTTCAGGAAAAAATTTCATCCCAGGAAAATTATTGATAATCCCTCCGAGGACGTATTGAGGGATAGAGCCCTGGAAACTGGCGGTATCCTTTCCGAATTCGGCAACCTGTCTGTGACTACCAGGGTGCGCAACAGGATAGCCAAGTTTACCGAAGTCGTTATGGGTGAACTGGACGACGAGAATGTCAGGCTCGTGGAGGATGTTCTGGCGTATATAAACGGCAAAGATGTGATTATGCTGGACAGGGTGATGTGCCAGCAGGACGGATACAAGAAAAGGTGCCGCGTTTATGTAGATGCAGAATATCCCCGTATACCGCTGATGTGGGGCAATACGTTATTCCCCGCTGAGCCCGGTGAGCCGGATTTTATCACTGTCACCGTTCCGGACTGGCCTGAAAAGAAGGTGCTGGTCTTCCCCGAGGCGGGAGTGACGCTTATCATGGGCAGCGATTACAAGGGCGAGAATAAAAAGGCCATGTTGCGGCAAGTAATGTACTGGGCCAAGAGGGAGGGGAACCTGGGCCTGCATGCTGCCAGCAAGATCCTGCGCATTATGAAGGATGGCAAGCTTGTAGACAGGGGCTTTCTGCTCTTCGGATTGAGCGGCACAGGCAAGACCTCGCTGGCCTGCCATTCACACTGGCTGCGGCCGCCCGAGCGGGTGATAATCCGCCAGGACGATGTCGTTATATTGAAATCAGACAGCAGCGCAATTGGAACGGAAGAATCCTTCTATATGAAGACGGACGGGCTTGAACCCGCAGCCCAGCCGCTATTGTATGCAGCCGCTATAAGCCCGAGGGCAATACT
>CAIMUM010000133.1 GCA_903844685.1 uncultured Dehalococcoidia bacterium | reverse complement strand
TGGTACCGTTGTCAATTACAGCCAAAAGGAGAGCACAGCATGTCCAGCATATCTATCCCGAAATGGCAGGACACCGACGATACCCTGCATTTATATGACAACCCTGAATATTACGAGTGGTGGTATTTCGATGCCAGGTTCGATAACGGCTACTCTTGCGTTGCTACCTTTCACTGGCGAAATCCTTTCACTTTCCCCCACATTCCCACCGTCCAGGTTTTTATTTATACACCCGACGGCAAAAAACATATCGGCATGGCTGCCATCGATATTAAAGGGTGCAGCAGCAGCTCTGAAAAATGCGATGTGAGGATGGGCGCCAATTACGTCCGCCAGGAAGGCAATACCTACATCATCTCAATGCGCGCCAAGAAATTTGGTGTGGACTTGACCTACTCAAGAGAGGTACAGGGTTGGAAGCAGAATGTCACGGGATACCTTTACGACGACGGCCCAAAGAAACAGGGATGGGTTATCGCTGCCCCAAGGTCCGGGGTTAAAGGAACAATCCATATAGACGGGACCGACATACCCGTGACCGGCCGCGGTTACCACGACAAGAACTGGGGTAACGCAAATATCGATGACTGCTTCAGCGGCTGGTACTGGGGCCGCCTCTATAGCGACGACTACACACTCATATACTACTGGCTGTTTCCGGTTGACAACGGGAACCCGGTTATATCACGGTTATTCCTAGCAAAGCGCAATGCGCCGGTGCTGATAACCAATGATTACACATTCGCCGTAGAAAAATCTGTAGCCTGTGAAACTACAGGTAAAGATATCCCCATGAAAATTGCCGTGGGCAGCAGGGAAGAGGACGCTGCCCGATTCAAGTGTGAAATGATTACCACAAACGTCCTGGAAAGAGACCGCTTGCCTAATAAATCTACCCAAGATCAATTTCACTGGCGTTTCCTGGGCGATTTCACCCTTGAAGCAAAGATCGATGGCACGTTAATCAAGGATAATGGTAAGGCAATACATGAATACCTGCTTTTCAGGTAAGTCTACCATCATTCGGCCCGTCATTTGCTTAGATATTAAAATTATCGCCTTTTAGATAAACCGGACTTCCATTGGTAATAGCTGTAAGCGCGAAAAATTGCGGTTGCGGCCCGCTCGACTGAAGGGAAAACGGCAAAACCGGCCTCCAGCGCACGGTTAAATGACTTTTCGGGTAATCCGTCATCTCCCGGTGCTGTATTAGTGTTCATGACCAGCACTACCGGTTTATTTGACAATTTGGCCCATTCAATGAGTGTATCCGTATGAACCTGATATTGAAAATCGCGCGGTACAAAGGGATCCTGCTCAGGCGTAGAGTGAAGTAATACCAGGTCCAAACCATCCCAGTCCGCCACAGCGATGAAGGCCTCCCTGGCCTTGTCCATCCCCCAGTAAGGATTAATATCAAGGGGGTTTTTGAATATATTCCCCGCATCCGTTTTGTAAACCTTCATAAGGGCCTGTCTCAGCTCAACTGGCAACATCGGCATCTTCAGCCCGGCCCGGCAGCAATCATCGGACGCCTGCACACACGACCCACCACCATGCCCAAGAACTAAGGTATTTAATCCCTTTATTCCCGGGCAGCGCTGCAGTACGGTAACAACATCGAACATCTCTTTCACGCTGTAAACCCGTATTGCACCAGTCTGGCGTAGAAGCGTTTCCCAGGTCAGGCTGGAACCTGCAATGGCGCTGGTGTGTGAGACCGCCGCCTGTGATCCCCCCTCGGTAGCCGCACACTTGAAGACAATCACCGGTTTCTTGGCTGCTGCATCACTAAGTACCTGGAGCAGGCGCGGTCCATGGTTAGTACCTTCGATATAGGCGGTAATGATTTCCGTATCCGGGTCATCCGTGAAATACTCCAGCAGATCACACTCGTTTATATCGGCAGCGTTACCGTAGCTCACCACCTTGCTGAAATAAATGCCGCGCCTGATAGCTTCTTTAATACCCAGGATACACTGGCCTCCGCTCTGGGCCAGATAGCCTACTTTGCCTGCCGTGCGTGAGAAATCCAGGCCGAAAGCAAGGCCGGACCGGGGACAATAAATCCCCATGCAGTTAGGGCCGATAATGCGAATGCCGTATTTTCCCGCGGTACGCAATATCTCTTGCTGAAGCTCCAACCCCACCCCGTCTTCGATCTCACCGAAACCTGAAACAAAGAGGTGCATCACCCTGACCCCTTTCTTGCCGCATTGCTCAACTAATTGCGGTACCTCGCGGTTGGGGACAGCCGTTATAACGTAGTCCACCACCCCCGGGACATCCCCGATATTCTGGTAAATCTTTAGCCCACCGACCTCCCCCTCTCCCGACCCGACAGCGTATAAGGGATCTTTGTATCCAAAATCTTGCAGCACCTTGATGAACTGGTTACCTAACTTAAACCTGTTCTGCGAATCGGGGACAGTGCCGACTACAGCAGTGGAGCGCGGATGGAAGATATACTCTAACCCCGGCCGGGTAACCTTGTTTTGTGACAATCCAATTACCTCTTCAGAACGCTACTTTCTAATATACTGAGGATTAAAAAATCCCGTGAAAGGCCTACAGGCCCAACTGCGCGGCCACGATCTCCCTGTGGAAATCGGCATCGCCATAGGCCAATTCCCCGGCCTTGGCCCGCCGGAAATACAGGTGCATATCATGGTCCATGGTAAAGCCAATGGCGCCAAATATCTGGTGTGCCAGAACTGCAACCCGCTTATATGCCTCGCTGGTCCAGGCCTTGGCCATGGATACTTCCATATCCGCCGGCAGGCCTTCGCTTTCGGTCCAGGCAGCCTTATAAGTTATGAAGCGTGACCCATCTACGTCTGTAACCATGTTGGCACAATAGTGCTGGATGGCCTGGAAGCTGCCGATAGGACGACCGAACTGTACCCTTTCCTTGGCATAGCTGACTGCCATATCCAGCGAGGCCTGCGCTCCTCCTACCATCTCGGCGCACTTGGCGACCGTTGCTTTTCTCAAAATAGACCTGATTACCGGCCAGCCGCCGTTTAACTTGCCCACCAGGTTCTTCGACGGTATCTTTACGTTTTCGAAAACCACTTCGCAAAGCTTGTCCCTGCCCAGTGTTTTGAGAAGGGTGACCTTCACGCCCGCGCTTTTCGCATCAACCAGGAAAATACTTATAGCGTCCGCCGGGTTAGTGCTCTTACCTGTGCGCGCCGCGACGAGCAAGAAATCGGCAATATTAGCATCCGGCACGAAAAGTTTGGTACCCTTTAATATATACTGCTCACCCTTAGCTTCAGCCATAGTTTCGATAGATTCCGGCAGATAGGTACCATCCAATTCAGTAATCGCAAAGGTCATGATCATATCACCGCTGCATATTTTGGTGAGATAGGTTTGTTTCTGCTCCTCCGAGCCGGCCTGCAGCAACGTAAATCCGGCTAAAACCACTGTCGAGAAAAAGGGGCCGGGGACGATGTTGTAGCCCATCTCATCCAGCAGAACGATCAAATCAAGCAGGGTTCCCCCATTCCCCCCGTATTTCTCAGGAAAGGGCAACCCTATCCAGCCCAACTCCGCCATCTTCTTCCACAGCTCCCTCGATAAGCCGGAATCGCTTTCGTCCAATTCACGTACCAGTTTCTTCGGGCACTCCTTGCTCAAAAACTCCCGCGCTGATTTCTTTAACATCTCCTGTTCTTCATTCAAACCCAGATCCATAATTTTACCTCCCGATATTAGCTATTATTACTCAATGAACTATCTTCTTTTCAATCCCAGGCCGCGCTGGGCCAGGATATTGCGCTGTATTTCTGACGTCCCTGCGCCAATTACCGCAGAGATAGAATCAAGGTATCCTACGGCGAACCTTCCTCTAAGAGGCGCATGGGGCGAGCCCGGCCATAGCTGAGCCTGCTGCCCCATAATCTCCATACCGGCATCGGCCAGCTTCCTGCTGAGCAGTGTGGTGATCAGCTTGATTTCAGACGCCTCGATATTGGGAAAAAGGTTGTTATCCATCATCCAGGCGGTCTTATAATAGAGTAAATAGGCGATTTCGATCTCTATTGCAAGCTGCGACAGCCTCGCTCTTACCCTGGCATCTTCGCTTAACAATCTGCCGTTACGCCTGGTATTGCGGGCGTAATTCAGCAGGTCCTCGTACCTGTGCCGGAAACCTCCCATGGATATCACCAGCCGCTCGAAGTCCAGCGCTACCATGAGGTAATAGAAACCCATATTCATATCGCCGACCACATTCTTCTTCGGCACCCTGACATTATCAAAGAATACCTCGTTAAACGAGTGGAAACCGTCGATATTTACTATCGGCCTGATAGTAATGCCCGGGCTTTTATTGTCCACGATGAATAAAGTGGTGCCCTTATACGGCGGAGCGGCCATATCCGTCCTGGCCACCATCCAGCCGCAATCCGACACATGTGCCCCGCTGCTCCATATCTTCTGGCCATTGACAATCAAATCGTCGCCATCTATCGTTGCCCTGGCCTGTATGGCGGCCAGGTCAGAGCCGGCATTGGGTTCACTATAAGCCAACCAGAATTTGAGATCACCCCTGACGATCCTGGGTATCCACTCTTTTTTCAGTTCCTCGCTTCCGAAACGCAAAATAGTGGGACCCGATATCAACGTGGACACGTCCATACCCGGCGCATCATAATAGCTGAGCCGTTCAAAAAATATCGCCTGCTCCACGAAAGAACGCCCTCCCCCGCCATATTCCCTGGGCCAGGCCATGGTCAACCAGCCCCGCTCCCCCATTTTTTTCCGGATCTTCTCTACCGCCGGGTCACGGACCTCAAACTCACCTATGGCGCCGTAGCCGCCAGGCCAGTACAGGTCCTTATCTGCATAGCCCGGCGGTATCTCCTGGAGAATAAACTCTTCAACCTCGGCCCTGAATCTTTTTTCAGCTTCGCTAAAACGAAAGTCCATGATTATATCCGCCCGATATGATTAATATTAGGCCCAATGTTTATTTACGCGGCAGCCCGAGCCCGCGCATGGCGATGATGTTACGCTGTATCTCATTTGTGCCTCCTCCCACACCGATCGACAGGGAAGCCAGGTAACTCCTAAACATCATAGCTCTCTCCACAGCCCTGTGGGAGCCGAAGGCAAGTTGGCCGTACTGTCCCAGCACCCTCATGCCGGCATCCGAGATCCTGCGCAATAATTCGCTGCCAAAGATCATGGCCTGCGAGGACTCGTAATTGGAATGCCCGCCCTTGCTGTAAATCCAGGCGATGCGGTAGCAGAGCATGCGCGCCACTTCTATCTCTATAGCCATCTCCGCCATCAGGTTGCGCAGAATAGGATCTTTAGAAAGCAGCTTGCCACCCCTTTTATTGGTTTTGGCATAATTGACCATATGGTCAAGCAACAATTTATTGGCCGCAGCCGTTTGTACTCCGGAGCGCTCGAAGTCGAGCGCCATGGCAAGCTGGAACCAGCCGTTATTCTTGACGCCTACCAGGCTGTCTTTCGGGGTACGGACGTCGTCAAAAAATACTTCGTTGAATGAGTGGCAGCCTATCACGTTTATAAGCGGGCGTATTGTAATGCCCGGGTTCTTCATATCCACCACGAACATGCTCATGTTGCGGTGCTTGGGCAAATCGGGGTCAGTAACCGCGCCCAGCCAGCAATAGTCAGCGTAGTGCGCGTAACTGCACCATATCTTCTGCCCGTTGATAACATAATTGTCGCCCTGTTCAACGGCACGTGTCTGAAGGGAAGCCAGGTCAGATCCGGCGTTGGGTTCGCTGTAGCCCAGGCAAAATATAATATCGCCTTTAGCTATACGCGGTATGAAATCCTGCTTCTGTTGCTCGCTGCCAAAGTGCTGCAGCGCCATGCCCACCCAGTTAACCGTTATTTCCGTCTCAATACTCACCGGCGCGTCATGGTAAGTCAACTCCTCTGCCAGGATGAGGCGTTTGATATGCCCTAATCCCGCGCCACCATATTCCGCCGGATAGGCAGGGGCCAGCCAACCCTTCATACCAAGGTTTTTCTGGAACTGGCGGGATATTTTCCAAGACTCTTCCGTTTCCTGCCAGAATCCTGTCGGCAGTTCACGCCAGCGCGGCGGTATGGCTTCCTTCAACCAGCCCTTTACCTCGCGGCGGAAGGCTTCTTCCTCGGTACTAAATTTAAAGTCCATATCAGCAACCTCCTGATCTCAACGTGCCTGCGACTTACAGACCGTCCAGTGATGATTCCATAGCCTGCTTATGTTCCGGCAATTTTACCAAAATAAAAAAATCTAATCAAGATTAATTAAGCAATCAATCAACGTATTTAAACAGGTATGGAGTGAACGCAAACTTATTTTCGAATTTTTATAGAAAAGGTTATTTACATGACTGCATAATTGTTATAAAATAGGCGTAAATTGCTGAGCGGGAAGGAGTGCCATGATATATTTTGAGGACTTCAAGGTCGGGCAGAAAATAGTCACGAGGGGCCGCACTGTGACTGAGGCTGACATTACCATGTTCGCCGCGCTCAGCGGGGACTGGTATGGCATCCATGTCAACGAAGAAATCGCCAAGAAGACAATTTTCGGAGGCCGCATCGCACATGGTTTTCTTGTGCTGTCCATTGCATCCGGGTTCGTCACCCCTTATGATATCGCCGTGATCGCCTTCTACGGCATGGACAAGGTCAGGTTCACCGGGCCAACCAAGCTGGGAGATACAATCCACTTGGTAACGGAGGTAATCGAGATACAAGATAAAGGCGAACTGGGCGTGGTATCAAGCCAGTGGCATATCAAGAACCAGCGGGATGAAGATGTGGCCGTGCTGGTAACCAAGGTAGCGGTGGCGAAAAAGCCGAAGAGTTAAGCTGCATTAAAAGATTTTATTTACTGACCGAGAGATGGCTATGCAGAGACCAGTATCGACCTACGTTGACAGAGATGATGGGTTACACCCGTTTGAAAACCCAGAATATTACGAATGGTGGTACCTTGATGCACGTTTCGATAATGGTTACTCATGTGTTTTAACTTGGCACTGGCGGAATGAGTTTTTAAAACCACACATACCAACAATACAGCTTTTTATATACACGCCCGAGGGTAAAAGATATATAGGCCTGGATGCTATAGATATCAAAGATTGCTCCGCCAGCCTGGAACAATGCAACGTTAAGATGGGGTCCAGCTATCTGCGGCAAGAACAAGGAATATACAAAATGGCCATGCATGCCCGCAATGTGGGGTGTGAATTGGTCTTCAAAGGCACTCTTCCTGGCTGGAAAAGCGGCAACGGCAATTTCCCCGGGGGCGCTTTAAGCAAAGGATGGGCTGGCTGGGTAATACCATGCCCGAGAGCCAAAGTAGAGGGCAAGCTTTTTATTAAAGGAGAGGAGATACAGGTTAAAGGCGACGGGTATCACGATCACAACTGGGGCGACATCGACCTCTATGACCTGTTTAAAGGATGGTACTGGGGCCGGCTCAACGATCCCCGCTACACGATCATATTTTCTTGCACTGCCACGCTGAAGGACGCCTTGGAACCTTACCTGTTCATTGCCGACCAGAAGGGGACCATCCTCTCCACCTCTAAATACGAATTTGCCGTAGAGCAGGAGGAGCTTGACCCGGCAACCGGGCGTAAATACGCAAAGGCTATTAACTTAAAATACAAGGGGCAGGATGTCACACTGGAATGCCGGTTGGATACCAGGCGGGTAGTTGAACATTCGGCGTTGCCGAAGGTCAACGAATACGATATGTTCAACTGGAGGTTCCTGGCCAATTATGAAGGTCAACTAGTGGTTGACGGTAAGGCTGACAGGATAAGTGGAGAGACGATACATGAGAGGTTGCTATTCAGACTATAGCCTTTATCAGTGGAACCAGGTCATACTGAACCGAAGATAGCAGCATGGAATTCTGTAAAATCTAAATATAAAGGAGGCATATTACAATGGCAGGCAGAGTTGGAATAGTGGCGGCCTCCGCAACAAAGTTCGAAGCCGCCAAACCCTACCAACACCTGATGGACCTCGTGGTAGAGGTCACGGACAAGGTCGTCGAGGCCGCGGGCATCAACCTTAAAAACGACGTAGAAGCAGTCGTAAGCTGTTCCCAGGACTTCTGGGATGGGAGGACGATATCATCCATGCCCATACCTGACGCCGTCTGCTCACACCTGAAGGACGAGTCCAAGGTGGCGGGCGACGGCGCCTATGCGGTCCTTTACGGGGCCATGCATATCCTTTCCGGTGACAACAAGCTGATCCTCGTGGTAAGCCACTGCGAGGAATCGATCACCGACGGCACCATGATCGAGAACTGGTCAATCGACCATATCTTCCACCGCTGGCTGGGGCTCGACTACACCATGGGTGCAGCCATGCAAGCCAGGCGATACATGGACAGATACAAGGTCACACCGGAGCAGTTCGCCAAGGTCGTGGTGAAAAACAAGGGCAATGCGCTCAAGAACAAATTGGCGCAGGAGGCCATGAACCTAACAGTCGACCAGGTACTGAAGTCGAAGATGCTGGCCGACCCCATCACTGAACTACAGAAGAAACCCGTCTCCGACGGCGCCTGCGCCATGATTCTGGCCAGCGAGGAAGTTGCCAAGAAATTAACGCCAACTCCTGTATGGATTACGGGGTCCGGAAATTATTATGAGCATCACAACCTGGGTGACAGGGACCTGGCGGAATGCGATGCCCTGATTAAGTCGGCTAAAAGGGCCTACAAAATGGCGGGCATTAATAACCCGGTCAAGGACCTGGACCTGGTTGAACTTTCTGAGTACTATGCACACGAGGAACTTCTGTGGACAGAGGGACTGGGCCTGTGCGGCCGTGGAGAGGGCGGCAAGCTGATCGACAGCGGCAAGACGCAGTTGAAGGGTGAAATTCCGGTCAACCCATCGGGCGGCCTGCTTTCAGGCGCGCCGGTAACAGTGGCGGGCATGGCCAGGGTAGCTGAAGCTGTGTGGCAGCTACAGGGAAAGGCCGGTGAGCACCAGGTGCAGGGCGCCAAGCGCGCTGTCGCCCACGGCTGCGGCGGCCTGGCAGGCCAGATGCACTGTGTACTCGTTCTCGAAAAGGGAGGTAAATAAAATGGCAAACAGGGTTGCAATTGTTGGAATCGGCCAGACAACGCACAGCGGCCGAAGACCCTATGTTAATGACGGTGAGCTGATTTACGACGCCGTCACCAGGGCACTGGAGGATGCCGGCCTTACTATCAATGATATGGAAGCCGTAATGGCGGGGAACATGGACATGTTCGAGGGACATCATCTGAACGATGCCATGTTGAACCTTTACAGCGGAGCAGCCGGCAGGCCGGGATTCAAAATGAACACCGGCGGCACAGTCGGGACCATGACGGCAATACAGGGCTGGTATCATATCGCCTCAGGTTTATACGATGTCTGCCTGGTAATAGGCTGGGAGAAGCATGATGAGGGGCCGGCGACGCCGGCCATTTCCACCATCACCGACCCGGCGGTAGACCGGCATTTCCTGGTGGGCGCCATCGGAGGCCTGGCAACGGTTTCAGTGGCCTACATGCAGAGGAGCGGATGCAAACTGGAGCATGCCGCCATGGTGCGTGCTAACGCATCCCAGGCCGCGCACAGGAATCCCATGGCGCATATGCGTGAGATATATACCGTTGAAGATGTTATGAAAGCCAGGATGGTGATGTACCCGTTGAACCTGCTGATGTGCTGCCCGACCAGCCTGGGCGCCACCGCAATGGTACTTGCCAGCGAGAGCAAGGCCAAGAAGATATGCAAGAAGCCGGTCTGGATGAAGGACCACGTGACGGTCCACGTGGAGTACGGGGGCGCGCAGTTCGGCATCGGCGAAAAGCGCTGGACATCTCACATGGAGGCCGGCGCCAAGCTGTTCAAACGCAATCATATCACCAAACCTATGCAGGAGACCCAGGTCTTCGAGATGTACGATCCCTTCGCATTCGCCATCCCCATGTGGCTGGAGGACTTCCTGGTCTGCGAACCAAATGAAGGATGGAAGCTTATTGAGAAAGGGGCGCTCAAGCTGGAAGGGGAATATCCGGTCAGCCCGTCCGGTGGTGTGCTCTGCACCAACTCCATTGGCGACTCCGCCATACTGAGGGTAGCCGAGGCGGCCCTGCAGCTCAGGGGAGATGCGGGCGAGCACCAGGTAACCAGGGACGTGAAACAGGCCCTGGCCAGCGGCTTCGGCGGATCATACTGGTCCGACCTGCTGCTGCTCAGCAAGACCATGGATTAACTGGAGGGAATATAGATATGAAACAAAAAGAACAGGAAGAGTTAATTTACATCAATAAGACGATGAAGATCCCCT
>CAIMUM010000132.1 GCA_903844685.1 uncultured Dehalococcoidia bacterium | reverse complement strand
TTTCAGCTTCTTTTTATTGCCGATGAAGTTGTCATCCACGATGAAAACGCTGTCCCGCCAGCCGGTTTGATACAGTGCGTCGAGTTCGCGCAACATCTGCTCCCTGCCCTTGGTGCGCGGCATGTGCCCGTTAAGCACCACTATATCGCAGAACTCGCAGTCATAGGGGCAGCCGCGGGAATACTGCACCACCATGGAGGAATACTTTTTCTTCCGGACAAGGTCCCAGCGTGGCACAGGCGTTGCATTGATATCTGGCCGGACTTTCGAAGAATACATCCTTTGCAGGCAGCCCTTTTCCAGGTCGGATAGAAATGGGGGAAGCGTGACTTCGGCCTCATCCAGTACGAAATGATCCACGCAGGGGAAGTCCTCATGCCGGGTGGTGAAAAGCGGGCCACCGGCCACCACAGTGGCGCCCAATTTCTTGCAGCGTTTGATAGTGCTTTGAGCGGAATCCCCCTGCACCACCATGGCGCTGACAAAGACCATGTCAGCCCACTTGATGTCCTTATCGTTCAGACTCTCCGTGTTCATATCTACCAGCTTCAATTCCCACTCGGCGGGCAGCATGGCTGCCACCGTCAGCAGGCCAAGTGGCGGGAAGGCCGCCTTCTTGGAAACGAACTTCAGCGCGTGCTTGAAGCTCCAGAAAGTATCGGGGTATTCAGGATAGAGTAACAAGATTCTTTTGTTTATATGCATAATTAAGTATGACCCTCCGGGGCTGATCAAGCAAAGTATAATCGAGTCTTAGGGCTACGGATATAGGTAGCAGCACTTATTCGAGGAGAAAATTTTCGAAGATTAAATATGCTGATATTTGGGTGCGTTTATAAATACCTGTGGATTTTGAACAATACCAAGCCTACTTCCCCCCCGCCAGCCGCTTCTTCAATAAATCGATCTCCGGAACGGGACTGGGGTCAATGCCGTTGAGCATGGCGAGGTAATAGCTGACCCAGTCACCCAGCAGCACCAGGTTCATGACGTGCTTGAGGTCGTTGCCACCCTGGCTGTCGAGGTACTGGTAAGGAATGCCGCTCTTTTCCAGCAACTCGCCGGTGACCTTGTAACGTATAAGCGTGCGGGGATGCAGTGACTGGCAGCGCAGGAGGAGTACGTATAGGCGGTCTCTTATGCCGTCGGGATAGCGGTAGCCGAGCACGGCGTTGTGGTTTAGCTCGGGAAGGGTCTCGAAGAAGGCCCACTGCTTGCTGTTCTCATTTATCTGGGTCTTCCACCTGCGGGCGACATCGGTCAGTATGCCGGCACCATAGACGACCACGACCTTGTCATAGAGCCGTGTTGCCAGCATCTTGGCCTGGTTGTGCTCCTGCGGTGAATCGTCCTGCCAGCTCTGGCACATCATCTTGAGCGCCGACACCATGCCGTCAACCTCCGCCGCCATGCCGCTTATAAAACCCAAATTCTGCATGATGGCTAGCAGGGGCAGCAAACTGTAACCCAGCGCGGCGCGGGGGGGCGAAACGTGCTCTATGACGAAAACCGGCACATCGTTCTGGCGGGCGAGCTCGGTAAGCTTGCCACCGGTGGAGATGACCAGCTTTTTACAATTTTTCTTGAGCGCCTGGGTGAAGCCGGAGAGGGTTTCCTCAGTGTTGCCGGAATAGCTGGCGCCGATGACCAGCGTCCTGTCGTCAACCCAACCGGGGAGGTTGTAGTCGCGCTGCACCAGCACGAGAGGACGGGATAAAGAGGCTGTCAGACCCCTGAGCAGGTCGCCGCCAATGGCGGAACCGCCCATGCCGAGTATCACCACTTTGTTGGCATCGGCATAGCCGGACGGGAGAAGTAATTGTGAGGACTTGTCCCAGGCCTGGCGGCATTGTTCGGGTAG
>CAIMUM010000131.1 GCA_903844685.1 uncultured Dehalococcoidia bacterium | reverse complement strand
ATAAGGTATGTTGCCCGTCCAGTCGTAATCCCCTGTCCACCCGGGAACGGGCACCATGCCGGATCCTTTTTTACGTATGGGTATCAGCCCGGTTGACTGGTAGCCTATATTGCCGTCCTTATCGGCGTAAACTATATTCTGGCTGGGTGCATCCCAGTATTGCAGTGCGTCACGAAACTCGTCCCAGTTGCCCGCTTTATCTAAGTGATAAACGCTCTCGAGCAAACGGCTGTTGCCATAACCTGTCCATTGCAGCGCCAGCGGCTGTTCCAGTCCCTTGACAACATTGTCCATCAGCGGCCCGTGCCGGGTAATCCTGACCTGCAGTTTCTCCGCTTCGCCGCGGCCGCGCACTTTTATCGGTTCTTCGATCACCTGCAGGTCTTTCCATTCGCCCTCGTACTCATACTGCAACTCGTTGGCCGGGTTCAGCTTTTCGATAAAAAGGTCCTGGGTATCGGCCGGCAGGTTGGTGATGCCCCAGGATATATCGCGGTTGCGGCCGATGTTGATAAGCGGGCAGCCAGGCAGCGATACGCCCACTACCTCAAACCCTGCGCCGTACAATCCCGTCTCATACCATATGGAGGGCATCATCACCGATAGATGTGGGTCATTGGCCAGCAGGGGCTTGCCAGTCACCGTCTTCTGTCCATCAACCACCCAGTTGTTGCTTCCCAGGCAATCTGATTCTTGATGCAACCCTGTTGCAACCTCCTTACCTAACGGGCTGGCCATCATCTCGGGGGGGATGACCAGCGGGTTGGTCTGCGGGTAAGGGGCCAGCAGTTGCCCGGCCTCCTTCTCACCCAGCTTCTGCACCAGGCGGCCGCGCGTCAACTCCACTTCCCAGTTCTTGCCCAGCTCCCAGGCTATTAATTCAGAGACCGTCAGCGAATCGACCGGATCCCAATCAGCAGGCTTGAAGCCCAGTATGGTGAACTCCAGCGGCAGGTTATCCTTATTGGCGCTGATAAATGCGTTTACGCCTCTGCAATAGGATTGCAGGACGCCCTGCATGGCAGGGTTGAGCGACTGATAAGAGGCGGCGGCGCAACGCCGCAGGCCAACAGCGCGGAAAAACCTGTCGTATTCCAGTGTCGCTTCGCCGATCACTTCGGAAAGCGTCCCGCTGCCCATGCGCCGGTGCAACTCCATCTGCCACAGGCGGTCCTGCGCCTGCACGTATCCCTGCGCGAAAAAGAGGTCGTTCTCAGTGTCCGCGTAGATATGTGGAACGCCCCACGGATCGCGGTAGATCTTGACCTCCGCTTCCAGGCCTTTTATTTGAACCGTCCCGTCCACCGGTGTGAAACTCTTCTGCACCAATGCATAGAATAGCGAGGTGATGATAAGCACCAGGGCAAGCAGTACGGACACACCGATGACGAGGGCCTTACGCACCGGCTTTCCTGCCGATCATGATGATCAAGGCAAGTCCAAACCCCACGCACCAGATGTTGATAAAAGCATTCAACACCAGGTCAATCGTAGAGGTTAAATATACGCCATTCTGGATGTTGAAACTGAAGTCTAAAAACCCCAAAAATACCAGGGCGCCGGCCGCTACCAGCGACAGCTTGAAGCCCCACGGCTTATTTAACATCAGCAGAATGCCGGCCGTCAGCAGCAGCACCGCCAGCATGCCGTCCGGCAGCGGAAAGGAATGCTCATAGGCAAAATAACAGGCCGGCGCGTTCTCTGGCGCCAGTCCCACCGTGAAGAAGGCTATCCAGAAAAGTATTACTCCGACCGCCGTCACTATCTCGAGCGACGCTAACAACCTGCGCCTTCCGTCGTTAAGCATGATTTAACCCCCCTGTCTCTCTAAGCCGGCTTCTTCATAGATTGTTGTACCTTTTTAGCCTGGGAATCGGTCACCATCTCCACCAATCCCGGCAGCAGCCTCTTCATAATGTAGGTGAACCTGCCGTCGGCATTGGGAATTATAATAAACTCCTTCTTTGCCATACCCTTCAAAAGCGCTCCGGCCACGTCCGCCGGTTTCATCAGGCTGGCAGAAGCGGAAATCGCTTTTGTCTCGGGTGGCTTGGTCTTATTCTCCACTGCAAAGCCGGGAGTGTCGGTATCCGGCGGGCACAGCACTGACACGGTTATATTATGGCGCTTGAGTTCGCTGCGCAGCGCTTCGGAGAAGCCAAGCACAGCAAACTTGGCGGCGGCGTAGTCGGTATAGCCGAAGATGCCGATGAAGCCTACGATAGAGGAAACATTGACTATATACCCTCCCCGCTCCTTCATCAAGGGCACCAGGATAGAGGTGGTATTCCACGTACCGTACAGGTCAACCTTCTGCGTTTCATCGAACTGCTCATAGCTGATATCCTCGAAATAGCGGGGTATGGCCCGGCCGGCGCAGTTGACCAGCACGTCCGGGACGCCGTATTTAGCAACCGCAGCTGATAGCACCGACTTGACTTGCTCCCGGTTGGCCACGTCCAGCGGCAGGCAGGCGTGCTTCTGCCCGGCGGCGCTGCCCGCAGCGTAAATCTCTTTTAGCGCCGCGTCCAGAACCTGCTGCCGCCGTGCGAAGATGACAACGTTGGCCCCCTTTCCGGCCATCAATTTGGCAAATGCCAGGCCGATACCGGAGGAACCACCTGTGATATAAACAACTTTGTCCTTGAACTCTTTCATTTTCAAAACCTCACTACTTTTGCTTGAGTGACGCGATATCCAGCGTCTTCAGCCATTGCATGGTACGTTTGAAACCTTCTTTATATGTGATCTTCGGCTTCCAGCCGAGCTCACGTTCCGCCTTTTCGATGGAGAACCTGAACCGCGATCCAAGGTTGGTGACGGTATAGGTGGTGAGCAGCGGGCGCATCTTGATGCCGAAGAGCTTCCACGTGAATTCCATCAGCCTTGCCGCCGTCATGGCCAACCAGTATGGGATATAGGTTTTTATGGGAGGCACGCCCAGGGCGTCGGCGATGCCGGCGCAGAATTCCTCCAGGGTAGTCGATTCGCCGTCGTGCACCAGGTAACCGTTGCCGATTGCCCTTTCATCCTCGGAGATCAGCATCAGCAGGTCAACCAGGTTATCGATATAAGTGGGCCAAACGATGGCGCCTTTGCGCCAGAAGATAAGCTCCTTTTTGATAATGGCGTCGGCCAGCAGAGGCACAAATGTCTGGTCACCGTCGCCGAATACCCAGAGCGGGTAAACCATGGCCAGCGGCAAACCCTGCTCCTCATGGTACCTGCGCATAACCTTCTCGGCATCTATCTTGGAATCAGCGTAGGGTTCCCCCCAGTATTGCAGGGGCAGGGTTTCATCCATGACCACCGATTCGGTCGTGCCGAATACATCGCAGGTGCTGATATCCACCAGGCGGGACACCTTCGCTTCAACGGCCGCCCGGCAGATATTCTCGGCGCCTCCCACCGTGACCTCCCAGAAAAGCTTTTTAGGCGCCCAGTCGGTAACTACCGCAGCGGTATGGAAGATGATATCCACGTCCCCGACCGCGCGCCTGACCGCTTCATAATCGCGGATGTCGCCATTGATGATCTCCACACCCTGCGCTTTCAGCCCGGCCTCACCGGCATCGCCGGGCAACACCAGCGCGCGCACTCTGTTGCCCTTTGACACGTTGGCCTTGACAATATGTTGCCCGATGAAGCCTGTTGCTCCCGTGATCAAAACCTTTTTCATTTATCAACCCCCTCTGCTGCAAATGGGCACATATTATATAAAGGCCCTACAAAACGCAAGTAATTTTCATTAATGCGCGGATTACCCGGTCAAAACTCTTGTTTATCTTTCCGCGGTAGAGTAATATTTCACTATCTTGTATTTTGAAAAATAGCAGGGAGGCCACCTTGGCTATTGCGATACTCTACGATGAGGATCTAAGCCAGTACGATTACGGGCCGGGTCACCCGTTCCGTGGCGACCGCTATGAGATTTTCCCCAATTTCCTGCGGGAACGCGTGCCGGAAGACGATAACTACCACTTTATCAAGGCGCCTCCAGCCGGTGACGAAGACCTGGCACTGATTTGCAATAAAGACTACATCGATTTCACCTGCGCCTATTACAAAGCCGCTCACAACGGGAAACTGGACCATGTCAAATTCGGCCTCTACCAGAGCATGGACAACATGCCCTTCGATACGCCGGGCAAACTCGAGGAGGCGGCCAGGCTGATCATCGGCCAGGCCAAGATGGGCTGCGACCTCATCCAGAGCGGAGACTATAAAAAAGCTGTTTCAATAGGCGGCGGCATGCACCACGCCAAGCAGGGTTCCGGCGAGGGCTTCTGCCTTTACAATGATGTAGCCTTCGCCGCACGTTATCTCACCGATCACTACAAGCTGCAGCGCGTGCTCGTCCTGGATACGGATGCCCACGCCGGCAACGGCACCTGCGAATACTTCTACCGCGACCCCCGGGTACTTTTCATCGACCTTCACCAGGACCCGCATACCCTCTACCCGGGCACCGGCTTTGCCGGCGACATAGGCGCTGATAAAGGCAAGGGCTTCACAGTGAATATACCGCTGCCACCCAACGCCGGCTACGATTCATACTACCGCATCTTCGGAGAGATCGTAGAACCCGTAGTGCGGGAATTCAAACCCCAGTTCATTATCCGCAACGGAGGCTCCGACCCCCACCCCGATGATGGGCTTACCGACCTCGGCCTGCCGGTGCACGGTTTCTACATGATAGGCGAGAAAGTCAGGCAGCTGGCGGACGAATTATGCCAGGGCAAAGAATTGGACCTCATCGCCTCCGGCTACAACAAACGCGTCCTGCCCTACGCCTGGCTGGCGCTTATCTCCGGCCTGGGCAACTGGAACGTTGACGTTGAGGAACCCGAGCCCGCAACTCACAAATTTCACAAGGACCCCGCCTACGGGCAGACCAAGCTTATCGAGGCAGAGATCAAGAGCAACCTGAAACCTTTCTGGAAGTGCTTCCAGCCCCGCAACCCCGTACAGTTCTAAATTTAAGTAAAAAGTTGTTGAGGAGGCAGTGGTATGAATCTCGGCAGCCTGGGCCAGGACAACATCGACAAATACGGGGAATACGAAAGCGCGTATTTCGAGGGGAAGTGGTACACCAACGTCGAGATGGGGCAAAACTCCAACCGGCTGGGCAACGCCCTCAAATCCATGGGCATCGGCAAGGGCGACCGTGTCGCCATCCAGATGCCCAACAGTCCCGTAGTAATCTGGTCTTTCCCGGCCATTTACAAAATCGGCGCCGTAGCCGTGCCTTTGAATCCCCTGCTCAGGCCTGACCAGGCCGCCTACATCTTCCAGAATTGCGGCGCCAAAGCCGCGATAACCAGTCCCGAGTTCCTGCCCTGGGTACAGGCGGCGCAAAAGCAGGCGCCGGAGCTCAAGCATGTTATCGTTACAGAGCAGGACGGCATACCCGATACTATCGGCTACGATAAATTCGTGGCAAGCCAGCCTGACAGCCTGGTGGACGAGGAGACTGATAACGACGACCTGGCAGCGCTGATTTATACGGCCGGCACCACCGGGCCTAATAAAGGGGTGATGCATACCCATTTCAGCCTCTACATGACAGCAATGGGGTATGCCGATTTCGTTTCGCGCTACCTGAGCACGACGTATAATCTGCAAACCCGCTCCCGCGATATGAGAACCCAGCAGATGATCCAAACCCAGAAGAAAATAACCGGCATGGACATTGGCCTCAGCCTGTTCGCATTGCCGCTGTCGCACTCTTTCGGCCTGGCGGTGGGGCTGACAGGCACACTCTTTGCAGGACGAAGCATAATCATGAAATGGTTCAATCCTGAGCAGGCCCTCAAGTATATAAATGATTTCGGGGTATCAAATTTCTCGGGCGTCCCCGCCATGTATATCATGATGCTTAACCACCCTGAATTCGACAAGTACAACTTGAGCAGCCTGGAATCGTGCGCCTGCGGGGCTGCTCCCCTGCCACCCGAGATCGGCAGGCTGTGGAAGGAGAAGACCGGCGCGGATATATACGAGGGCTGGGGCATGACCGAGACAGGCGCCACCACCTGCGGCAACCGTGCCGACAGGCCTCCCAAATACGGCTCGATCGGCGTATGCATGATCAAGGCCGACACCATGAAAATCTTTGATGACAATGATAAGGAATTGCCCACAGGGCAAATAGGGGAGCTCGTAGTCAAGGGTCCCACCATCATGAAGGGCTACTGGAATATGCCGGGGGAGAGCGAGGCCGCCCTGCGCAACGGCTGGCTGCATACCGGCGACGTCGGCTACATGGACGATGAAGGCTACTTCTACATCACCGACCGCAAGAAGGATATCATCATAAGGGGAGGAGAGAATATATCGCCGCGCGAAGTGGAGGAAGTTCTGCTTGAGATACCGCAGATAGCGGATGCGGGCGTCATCGGCATTCCCGACAAGGTCTACGGTGAGGAGATCAAGGCTTACTGCGTACTGCGCAAGGACGAACTGATGAGCGGCGAAGAGATAATTGCATACTGCAGGCAGAAGCTGCCCACCTTCAAGGTGCCCAAGGCCGTGCAGATAACCGACGCCCTGCCCAAGAACCTGCTGGGCAAATTGCTAAGGGCGGAGCTGCGCAAGCTGGAGAAACAGAACGCCGAATAAACCTGGATAGGATTCGAGACAACAATGGCCCTAAAATAAATTGTTTAGAAGGAGTTAGCTGATGTCAAACAAGTTCAAAGTCCCAAAGAACCCGGCGGAGGTCATGGCCTGGATCAACTCTGTGCCCATGTACAAGCAGGATCAACCCCTGGACCTCTCGTTTAAAAGCAAGGACGAGATACGCGCCGCACAGGATGCCAATCTGGTCAAGCAGATACAGCGCCTGGAGAAATTCAGCCCATTCTATCGCACCAAGTTCAAGGAATGGGGATTGGACGCCAGGACGATTAAAACCGTGGACGACCTTGAAAAAATACCTACCACCAGCAAGGAAGACTATATGAAGGACCGCGGCGAATCATTCAAACTTGACATGGATTTTGACAATATCATGGAATACATACTCTACGAGATAACCTACACTACCGGCACGACAACCGGTTTGCCCACCCGGTTCTACAACACGACCTATGATATGTTCATGCAGTCATGGATGTTCAGGACAGGCTGCAAAATAGGGTACCTGGAACCCACGGATCATGTGATGAACCTCTTCCCCTTCCACTTCATTCCCCACATCGGGTATTACAAGACCCAGCATTTCGCTGCCGCGACTGGCATGACGCTGAGCTATGGCTTCACCGGCGCCCAGCTGCCGGGATTCCCTTACAACATTCACCGGCCCATGCAGCAGGCAATAGAGGATATTGAGCAAAAGAAAGTCACCGTGCTTTGCGGTATCGGCTCTTATATCAGGCGACTGATCATGGTGGCAGAGGAGCAGGGCAGGGACTTCTCGCATATTGAAAAGGTTCAGGCACTGGGCGAGGCGGTGCCCAAGGGCATGAGGGACGACATGCGCAAGCGCCTTCAGAAGCTGGGCGCCAAGGAGGTGTATATCAGCAACGCCTTCGGCTTCACTGAGTCTCAGACCGCTTTTCAGGAATGCCAGGAACTGGGCGGCGCCCACCAGGGCGTCCCGCAGATGTACTATTTTGAGGTGGTAGACGAGAAAGGAAAACGCAAACCGGATGGTGAAGCAGGCCTTCTCTGCATAACACACCTGGATAGGCGCGGCACCTGTTTGCTTCGTTATCTTGTCGGAGATATCGTGGCCATCACTGATAAGCAGTGCCCGCATTGCGGCAGGAACGATCAAAGGATCGTTACAACCGTGGGCAGCACCTACGGCACGCGCACAAAAGAACTGATGAAGGTCAAGGGAACGCTGATCAACCCCGAGATCATGCGGGACGCGGTCGCCAACACATCCGGCGTCATCGAGTACCAGTTCGTCGTCGCCAAGGAAAATAAGGACGATCCCTACTCAATGGATGTTATCAGACTTCTGGTCGGCGCCGACAAGGGCGTGGATCAGGGTAAACTCGAAATTGAATTAAAGGATAAGGTGAAGAAGGCCGTTGAGCTTACTCCCAGGGTGGAATTCGTTCAGCTGTCCGAGATATTCAATCCCGGGGCCACGTTAAAAGCCACGCGCATCGTCGATCAACGACCGCAGGGTTAAATTCTGCAAACTGCATAGCAACAATGTTACCCGGTTAACCGGGTAACATTGTTGCTGAAATGTCCTTTTAAACCTGCCAGCAAGGAGACCATCGTATGAAGAGACTATCTGTTCCGCAATTCCAGGATAGGGATGATACCTTGCATCCATATGATAAAAAGGAATATTGCGAATGGTGGTACCTGGATACCCGGTTCAACGGTAGATATCTTTCCGATGCCCGACTCTCACTATCCAGACGGTAAGCTTATTGTCTTGAGATTGAATACACAATGCGGTACCTCCCCTGCAGTTCGTTTTAGAGTAAGTCTAATTCTTGACATTTAGCTTCACTGCCAACATAATACATTCCAATTCAAATGTATAAACCACACATGATACCGGTTGAAGAGGCGCTGGACAGGATATTAAGCACCGTCCACGT
>CAIMUM010000130.1 GCA_903844685.1 uncultured Dehalococcoidia bacterium | reverse complement strand
TTTATTTTTGCTGCTGTTTGAATTTAACAGTTGCTATTTAAATTGATGTCAATCACCGGATTTTCTGCGCGAGCTTATGCCGCCTGGCTACCTGGTCAGACTGCACCTGAATCAGCAGTTCTATAGCCTTAAAAATCCTGGGATCCGATAATGAGTAATAGATGGACGCGCCATCACGCCTGGTGTCCACCAACCCGCGCTCCCTCATCAAGGCCAGGTGCTTAGACACATTAGATTGATGCAGCCCTAAACTGTTTGCCAGGTCACTCACAGATTTTTCACCCGACACAAGTTCCGCGATTATCAGGAGGCGATTGGCATCTGCCAGGGTCTTACAGAATTGAGCATGAAACTCATATAGTGTGACCCTGTCTAATTTCAATTCAGTCAAAACATTACTCCATGATTATATTGCCATATACTCATATAACCACTATAGTTTACTGCCTTCAGTGTGGTCTGTCAATTGGCACTTGGAAATTAACTTCTGTAATGCTAAGCGTACGATTGCCAAAGCAAAATGATGAAAGTCACATGGAGCAGATTGCGTTGATACCCTGCCGGCGAAGCTGTTTGTGATGTATGCTAAAATATACCAAATATATATACGGATGCAGGGAAGGTTATGAAAAATAAGTATCTTAATATAATGGTGCTTGCCATGCTGGCGGTTGTCCTGGTATTGCCTTCGGCAGCTTGCACTTCAGGCAGTCTGGATACAGGCAACCTCCTGGTGCAGGGCTACAATGCGGCGCGGGAATGGTTTATCATGCAGGGGGCCAACGACAGGATAGAGAAGATACGCAAGGGTAATGCCTCTATACTCGTGCTGGACGATAACAATGTGCCGGTACGGGGGGCGCGGATTTATTTCGAGCAGCAAAACCACGATTTTCTATTCGGGTCGAATCTGGCGCTGCTGGCTAAGAACGGGCCTTATGAAGTCAACCAGCAGTGGGCCGATGCCTACGTTGCCCTCTTTAACTACGGCACGCTGCCTTTTTACTGGGACACTTATGAGCCAAAGCAGGGACTAACATCGGAATCTATGCTGTCGCAGATGGCCGACTGGGCAAAAAAGCGGGGGATAATCACTAAAGGCCAACCGTTGATCTGGGCCAATTCGCTGCCGGCCTGGGCGCCGCCGGCAGTTGATGATATGCAAACGGCGCAGGAAAAGGTGGTCAAGGATACGGTTTCCACTTTCTGTGGCAAGGTGGATTACTGGGACGTGGTCAACGAGCCGACCATGGGGCCCTCGGTAAAGAACTCCCTGGGTAACTGGATGAGTGTCCGGACGCCCGCTACTGTCTGCGTGGACGCGCTTGCCTGGGCCAGGTCGGCATGTCCTGCAGATACTCTGATTATCAACGACTTCCGCACCGACCAGGATTTCCGCGACCTGCTGCAGAACGTCGTTAGGCAAAAGGGCAAGTTTGATGCCATCGGCATACAGTCACAAATGCAACGTGGTAACTGGCCACTCTGGCAGGTGTGGGATACCTGCGAGCGGTTCAAAGATTTTGACGTTCCTTTGCATTTCAGCGAAGTGGCTGTGCTGAGCGGCAATCCCAAGGTGGGAATCGCGGATGGGCAGCAGGGGGAATGGCCCACGACGCCTGCGGGCGAGGCAGCACAGGCGGATTACGCGGAGAAATTCTACATCATGCTGTTCAGTCATCCCTCTGTACAGGCTATTACCTGGTGGGACCTGTCTGATTACGGCGCCTTGCAGGGAGCGCCGGCGGGACTGCTGCGCACGGATATGACTAAAAAACCGGCCTACGACCGGTTACTTAACCTTGTACACAACGTCTGGTGGTCGCGCGGCAACGTTTATACCGGCGATGACGGGACCGCGAGCCTGCGCGGTTTTTACGGCGCCTATAAGCTGATCATTGAGAAAGAAGGGAAGAGGGTGGAGGCCGAACTGCATCTTGCCAGCGGCCTGGATAACAAGCTCAAGGTCAATTTGACAGGGTACCGGCAACCGCCTCCCACACCGCTCTATCTACTTATCTGGCCATATGTTGTTGCTGCCGTTGCCTTAACTATCATAGTATTAATCTGGCGGGCTGTTGACAGAATCCGCCGCCGCATCTAAGCATCAGCCCGATTCGAGGTGAAGAAATGGATATGATGGAAGCCATATTTACGCGCCGCAGCGTCAGGAAATATACGGATAACCGGGTTCCCGAAGATATGGTCAACCAGCTCCTGCGTGCAGCCATGGCGGCGCCGTCTGCTGCCAACGAGCAGCCCTGGCATTTCGTGGTGATAACCGACCGTAGCATTATGACCCAGGTGCCGACCTTTCACCCGCACTCGCACATGTTAAAGGAAGCGGCGTTGGC
>CAIMUM010000129.1 GCA_903844685.1 uncultured Dehalococcoidia bacterium | reverse complement strand
TTGAGATTATACCCGATATGGCTGTAGACGTATTTATGATCATATCCTTGAGGCAGGCTGCCGAACTGCTGTGAAAAGCGCTTTCCACAGGTGTTATTCTCACCGCCGGAGCAGTAGCAATCGCGTCCCCAGTCACGCAGCGAGCGCACGATACGCGCCAGTTCATCGTCATCGGTAACCATACAACCACCTTCACCCATAGTGATATGGTGCGCCGGGTAAAATGAGCAGGTCGCCAGGTGTCCATAGGTGCCCGTCAGCTTCCCGCGGTAACGCGAGCCGAGGGCATCACAATTGTCCTCGATCAGCCACAGGTCATGCCTCTTTGCCAGTGCCATCGCCGCATCCAGGTTAAAGGGCACGCCCAGTGTATGCGCCATGAAAATGGCGTGCGTTTTTGGCGAAATTGCCTCTTCCAGCCGCTCGGGAACGGCAGTGTAATCACCCAGATTCACATCCACGAAGACCGGCATAAGCTGGTTCTGAATAATGGGCGCTAATGTGGTGGGGAAGCCGGCAGCCACAGTGATAACTTCGTCCCCCGGCTTGAGCCGGCGCTCTCCCAGTTTGGATGAAGTCAGAGCCGTTAAAGCCAGCAGGTTGGCAGAGGAACCGGAGTTAACCAGTATGGCATTGGAAAGCCCTAAGTATTCCGCAAAGCGGTTTTCAAACTGCTCTGCATAGCGGCTGGCCGTCAGAAAGAAATCCAGACTGGAGTCCACCAGGTTGACCAGTTCATGCTCGTCAAACACTCTCCCGGCATAGTGAACCAGGTCCGTATCCGGGTCAAACTTCTTCGAGCCGAACTTTTCAGAGTAGTATTTACGAACTAATGACAGGATTTCTTCGCGTGAGTCCATCTATTCACTTAACCTGTTTATCAGTTTAAATAATACCATCTATTAATTCAACTTCGACGCAGTCGCACGCCAATCATTTTATGGCCATTACCCTGTGCTGTATGATAGGATTTGTATATCAGATTACTGCGAGGAGCCCGCAGGCGACGAAGCAATCTGTAGGGGCGGGTTTTCAAACCCGCCCGCAAACGGGTGCACCTGAAGGTACACCCCTACGATTTTAAAGATTGCTTCGCTACGCTCGCAATGACAGGGGCATTACCCGGGCAATGATATCGTCATTACCCTGCCGACCTCTGCCTCATAATGAGGATGATGACCAGGAATATGACGAGCAGGACGCCGGCGGCGATAATTATGATAACGGGCATAGACATATCGGAAACCTGGCCTGCGCTGCCGGCCGTTACCAGGAAGCTATCGCTCTGGTTATCGATGCTGACCTTGTAGCTGCCCGGCCCGCTCCTACTGACATTGAAGCTGACCGTTGTTGAGACTCCCGGGGCCAGGGTCACGTTTTTCTGTGCCTCCTCCTGGTCGTTTATCTTCAGTATAACAGCCTCGGAGGCCTCGGCTGTGCCGCCGTTGACCACCCGCACCGATACAGTTGCCATATCGCCTGCCTTAATGCTGGCCGGGCTGACTGTAAGGTCGGAAGTACTGAAGCTGGCCATGGCTGGCGGCGTGGCCTGTGTGCCGGCGGAGGTGGAAGTCCTGCCCAGCAAGGCGTAGGTGGAGAAATGGCTGATAGGAGCACTGACAGTTTTGGCCGAAGTATTGACCGTGGAGCTGAGCTCGCTCCAGTTATTGTTCTGCGATAGGGCGATATAAAGGTTGGATTCTGCTACATCCGCCGGCAGGCTGCTGGGGTCGTATTTTATAGTCACCGTCAATGCAGGGCTGAAAGTGGAGTTGTCCGGGCCGCAGGCATAAGCCGAGATGGTTTTTGACCCGGGTGGTGGGGTTGGTAACGTGACCAATTGTATGACGGTCAGGTTCTGGCTGCCCTGAAGGTTGACCGCGGTATTGGCGGCCAGGCTGATGCTCAGGCTGCCATTGCTGCTGGAAAGGCTGGTGGCTGTGCTCACGTTCCCGCCACTAACAGTGAACGAACCTGTAGACCCCAGGACGCTGGCTGAAACAGTGGCGGTCTGAGCAGTGGTAGCCGGCGTAGTAGCTGCCGTAGTCGCGGTCGAGTTAGTCGGAGTTGTAGTATTGGTAGCAGTCGGCGTGGTAGTGGTGGCTGGTGTAGTGGTGGCCGGTGCGGTAGGAGCAGTGGAGCTGATGTTGATGGAGTATGTTGCACTGGCTGATTGGGATGCACTGTCTGTCACCTGTACAGTAAAGCTGGAAGGAGTGGTGGTTGTTGGCGTGCCGGAGATAACGCCGGAACTGCTGAAAGAAAGCCCCGCAGGCAGGCTGCCTGAAATTAGTGTCCAGGTATATGGCGAAGTCCCGCCGGTAGCCGATACTGAGGCCGAATAACTGGACCCCACAGTTGCGCCTGCCAACGTCGATGTTGTGACGGACAGAGCAGCGGTGGTACTGCCTGCAGTGGCCGCCGTTATATTCACGTTTAAGCTGCCGCTCCCGTATGTTGCAGTCGGGGTGGCCTGTACACCGTTTACATAGAAAGTGATGGTTGCCCCGGAGGTAACGGTAGCACCGGCATTACCAGGGATCATCATATAGTATTTGCTGGAGGTATCCGTGGTACTCGAGCTAACCTGTGCTCCATTGACCTTAGCAGTCACTGTTGCACCGCTGCCGGCCAGGCTCGAGATAACGGTAACCGTACCGGAGTAAATCTGTCCGGGTACAGGAGGAGCAGCGCTGGCAATGGAGATATTCAATATCAACGCCGCAAGACTTAAAAAGATACTGAACAAAATATTCGGGATGTACTTTTTGCAGTATGTTTTCATATATTCCCTCTTTGGCATAACCTCAGAACGCTTTCTTCATGCTGTTTCAAATCTCGCTTTACACGCATTTAATTATCTCAAATCCGGGGGCTGTCAGGCCGATATTATATCGCCCCAACAGCCCTCGATGTTTTCAATTAATGACTTACAGGTCAGATCAGTTGCACGGCGGCATCACGCTGCCATTGCTATACATGCGTATATAGTAACCTGCGCCCGGGGTAAGGTTATCACTTGCTGATACGGACACCCATGCCCCGTCATAGCGGTA
>CAIMUM010000128.1 GCA_903844685.1 uncultured Dehalococcoidia bacterium | reverse complement strand
TTATTCTTAAACCCGCGGGGAGACAGGTTGACCAGGCAGGGCTTCTGGCAGATTGTACAGGGCTACGCAGATGCGGCTGGCCTTTCATCGAAAGTTACACCGCGTACAATCAGGCACAGTTATGCTGTACACAGGCTCAATAACGGGGCTGACCTTCATTCGGTCCAGGAAGTCCTGGGTCATGCCCATGTGTCCACAACTAAAGCATATAAGCAGGTATGACGTAAATGTTTAGCCGGTACCTAAAATTTATAGTCCTCTGAATTTGAGTGATAATAATAATCCAGGAGAATATGCATGTCTAAAAAATCACGTAAAATCAAAACAAAGAGTAAGGCGGGTCAACCGGTTACAAGAACCGGCGCCTCGAGCCTGCCTGCAAGCGCGATAAGCAAAAGGGTCGCCCCCGTTGCGGCAACAGTGGTTTTTCAGGCCAAAAATTACGATTACGTTAAGTCCGACCTGGTGCGTATCGGCATAATTGCCTGTGTACTCATATTGATACTGGTTATATTGACGTTTGTGCCTGCGCTTAAATCATAGGACACTAAGCCGGTGGATTTTGCCAGGGCGCGGCAGACATTGATTGATTCCCTGCGTAATAGCATCGAAGATCCACGCATATTGCCCGCTCTTTCCCGTGTCGCCAGGGAGTTATTTGTCCCCTCGGAACTGCAATCCTCTGCCTATGACGACAGGCCTTTAAACATCGGATTTGGTCAAACAATATCGCAGCCTTATATTGTGGCACTGATGACTCAGGCTCTTCAGCTTGAGGGATGCGAAAAGGTTCTGGAAGTGGGTACGGGCAGCGGGTACCAGACTGCTGTGCTCGCTGAGCTGGCTAATTCGGTTTATAGCGTTGAAAGGATAGCGGAACTGGCGGAATCCGCGAAGCTCCTTCTGGAGAAACTTGGGTACAGGAATATTACTATCGGACCGGCGGGAGAAAAACTGGGTTGGCCGGCTAACGCGCCGTATGATGCCATCCTGGTGACCGCTGCCGCGCCCGGGGTTCACCAGGATTTATTGGATCAGCTTAAAGAGGGGGGCAGGCTGGTTATCCCCGTGGGGTCAAGATGGGAGCAGGAACTCCTGCGGGTTACCCCGAGAAAATCGGGGAACAGGGTGGAGAAGTTGGGTGGCTGCAGGTTTGTGCCCTTAATTGGCCCGGGCGCCTGGCAGGAGTGACTTGAGATAGAGAGCGCCGACCGGGCAAACTGAAGTACAGGCCAGGCACGAGTTGCACTCTGTTTCAGATAATGGCTTGTCGGCAAAAGTGGAGATAATGGTCTTTATACCGCGGTAAGCGAAATCCAAAACAGAACTGCCCTGCTTTTGGCAAACCCATACGCATTTGCCGCACAGCACGCACTTGTTGCGGTCGAAATTTATCAGAGGATGGCTGTCATCGGGTGGCAGATTTAAATCGATCTTGTTAAAGCGCCTGCCTCGCAGTTTAAAATGCTCGGCACGGGCAATTCTCTGCAGTTCACAATTGCGGTTCTTGACACAGTGAGCGCAGTCAAGTTTGTGGTTGCTTAACAGCAGGTCAAAAGCAACCTGGCGCAATTTGGTTACCTTGGGACTGGCAAGTTTGATGTCCATGCCATCATGCACCTTTTCGCTGCAGGCTGTAACCGGTTCAGGCCTGCCTGCGATTTCAACGAAACAAAGGCGGCATGATGCGTAAGGCTGGTGTTTATCCATAATGCTGCAAAGATTGGGGATGAAGAAGCCGTTATCGAGAGACACCCACAACAGATTGGAATGGGATTTAACCCTGATCTCTTTTCCCTCGATGATTATCGTGCAAAGCATGTTGAAAAGATAGCAAAAGAAAAGGCAGGTTACAAATCTGTAACCCGCCTTCTGCCTTGAATGATGAAGATTCTAACTTTGGATACTGCCCACGATTTGACCGTCAGCAGACCGCAACTGGATGAGCAGCGGCATTTGCCCAAGGGCATGGGTCGAGCATGAAAGGCATGGGTCATAGCAACGGACAGCCGCCTCAACCCTGTTTAGGATGCCTTCGGTAACCTTTCCGTTTTTAATATAGTCTTTGGCTACTTCATAAACCGAGCGGTTGATGGCGGCGTTATTATTGCCGGTGGCGACGATCAGGTTGACGCCCGTTATCTTGCCGGTTTCGTCTACCCAATAGTGGTGTATAAGTGTGCCCCTCGGGGCTTCAACCACGCCGACGCCCTGCTCGTTGTATTTATTTGAGGTAACCTGGATGTCTGTTGATGTAATATCCTTGTCCTCGAGGAGTTCGCGGGTCTTTTCAATAGAGTAAATCAACTCGATAAGGCGCGCGTAGTGATAATACATGCTGCCTTCCACAAGTCCATTGTGGCTCATCTTCTTATAGAGTTTGAATTCGGCATTGGCCAGGGGTGTGGTAATCCCGCAGCAGGCATTCAAGCGGCCCAGCGGTCCGGCGCGGTAAATACCGCCGGGGTAGCCGAGGCTCTTATAGAAGGGGAATTTCATGTATGACCAGTCTTCGACATGCTCGGCGATGATATCCAGATAATTGGCAGGATTGAACTGGTCTTCCAGGACGAGGCCCTTGGAATCGACCAGGCGGAGGTTGCCATCGTAAAGTGCCAGGTTATTATTCTCGTCAACCATGCCGAGATAAGCCGAGGGGAAATTGGCGAAGCTGTCAACGGCCTTGGTATTGGCGGCCACGTAATCTTTCCAGATCTTAATTGCAAGCTGCGCATCAGCCAGTGCCCAATCGATTTGTTTAAGGAAGTAGTCGCGGTCCTCAGCTTTCAGGGCAGTGGTCATGCCACCGGGCAGGGCAGCGTTGGGGTGCACTTTTTTCCCGCCCAATTTCTTTATCATAGTCTGGCCGAGGCTGCGCAGCTTGACCGCCTCGGTAGCGAGCGCGGGATCAGCTCCAATTAGCCCAACCACATTCCTGAGGGCCGGGTCCGAATCAAAACCCAGCAGAAAATCGGGGCTGGCCAGGTGGAAGAAATGCAGGGCGTGCGACTGTATATACTGGCTTAAATGCAATAGCTCCCTGAGCAGCTTGGCCGGACGGGTTAATTCCTTGCCGAGGATTGCGTCACAGGCTTTGGCGGAAGCAAGCTGGTGGCTGACCGGGCAAATACCGCATATCCTGGGCGTAAGGTTCGGCATCTCCTGGAAGACCTGGCCTTCGCAGAATTTTTCAAATCCGCGGAACTGTGTATCGTGAAAACGAGCCGAAACCGCGTTGCCGGAATCGTCGAGCTGGATGGTAATCTTTCCATGGCCCTCGACCCTGGTAACAGGATTAATTTCAATTGTTCTACTTGCCATATTTCACCTCTTTAATCAAAGCGCATTATATTGCTGGGTACTACCGGTATCCTGCCAGCCAGCAATTCGGTCAGCCCGTATTTGATTGCCTCAGGTTCAGGAGGACAGCCCGGCACATAGCAATCTACTTTAACTATTTGATTTGCCGGATAAACCTTATCGAGCAATGCCGGTACACCGGGTGAAACCGGGATTTTACCGTTGTACGTGCTCGGAGTTTCTATGTAGGCACGTCTCAGTACGTCTTCCTTGTTAAAAGTGTTGCGCATCGCGCAAACACCGCCGAAGCATGCGCAATCACCCCAGGCCATTAATATCTTGCAGTTGTGGCGCAATTCCTCGATGATCTCTTTCTCTTCTTCATTGCCGACTGAACCTTCGACGATGCCCACGTCAACTGGAGTGAATGTCTTGATATCAGTTATGGGGCTCCTGCGAAACTCAACCAGCTTGGATACATCGATAATAAATTCGTCTATGTCCAGGAATGACATGTGACATCCTGAGCATGCTTCCAACCAGACAGTAGCTACTTTTACTTTCGCCATTTGTATACTCCTTACGGGCTTTATTTTTTCAGGTGCCGGGCAACTTCTTTTAACGTATCGGCATCTGTCTTGATATCTGCAGGTGCTTTTACCAAAGGCGAAGTTTTCTTGTTTATGCCGTCCAGGGTTGTATAACTGCCTTTCGATTCAGTCCAGAGCAGTGAAGGAAGGACGATATCCGCCTTGGCGGTAGCAGGAGAGAGGTAACTGGCCTGAACTACCGTGAATTCAACTCCTTTTATGCTGTCGGTGAGCGCCTGAGACTCTGTCAGATCATCAGCCAGCAGCAGGTAAAGTCCTTTGGCCTTGCCTTTGGCTAAATCCGATGCTACCGGACCCCTGGGATTACCCAGTCCAAGTTGCCAGGCGCCACGGCTATTGCCATAACGCTTTAAAGAAATAACGCTGGGCTTTTCGCTTGTAAGTGCAGCCAGGTTAAGTATCGTTGCTACCAGGTCTGCATCCTTGTATTCCAGTATGCCGCTACCGTAAATGATAATGCTGTTCTTGGATTCTGCCAAAAGCTGGCCTGCCCTGGTGATATCATGGACATCAATGCCAAGGTCTTTGCCGGCTTTTTTAACGTCAACTTCCTTGAAGTCCGCCGAGAATTTGCTTTTGTCTCCGGCAGCCTTGGGGAGACCATGATCCAGGATTGCTTTGCCGAGCGCTTTCACGGTAAGCTCTTTTTTGCCCTCGGGCGGCTTTAACCAGACGCTGGCACGGAATGTGAACGGGTTGCGTAGCGGGTCAAGCACGATAAGCTGGGCTTTGTTTTTAGAAGCTGCGCGCATAATATAAGAACCGATAACCGGGTGGGATTTGGTTGGGTGCGCTCCGATCACCACTATACAATCAGCGGTGAGGATATCCTCAAGCTTGGCCTCCATATCCAGGCCGGCTTTGCTGTCAAACCTGGCTATGCCCTGTGAAACTGTCCGGCAGTCATCGCCGTCCAGTGTATCTACAAGCTTGCTGCCCAGTTTATCCATGAGGTCAGCCAGGGCTTTGAGAGCTTCGCTGCTGGCTTTTCCTGATGCTAACCCGGCAACACTGTCTGAAGCGCCGAACTTTTTGGCGATGATTTCAAAAGCTTCTTCATACGAGCAGCTTGCCAATTGCCCTTTGCTGTTGCGATTCAGCGGTGTGGTCACCCTCTCCGCTGAATCGTAAAGCGGTTCGAACCTGCCCATTTCACAGAGGAGGCCGCGCGGCTTTGTCATATCAGGGCTATCGATCCTGACCAGCCTGTTATTCTTGACCAGGGCCTTTATATCGCAACCGACGCCGCAGATGGCGCAGGTAGATTCCACCGTAGTGCATTCCACAGGCTTGCCCCGGTAAGCGCTGGCCTTGGAGAATATGGCGCCCGTCGGGCAGGCTTGAAAACAACCGCCGCAGGAGATGCAGGATGATTCGCCCAGCGGTTGATTAATATCGGCGCAGACATTGGTTTTCCAGCCGCGTTTGCCGAAGTCGAGCGCATGCGCGCCGGTTATCTCATCGCAGGTCCTGATGCACCTTCCGCATAGGATGCAGCGGTTGTGGTCCATGACTATGAACGGGTTTGACGAATCGGTTACCTGGGTGGGCCAGGCGTACTGGTACCTGGCGTTATCCATCTGGTATTTATACGCAAGGCTCTGTAATTCGCAGTCTCCGCTGTCCACGCAATACGCGCAGAGGTGGTTTCGCTCTGTAAACATGAGTTCCAGGATGAGGCGGCGGTATTTCTCGAGTTTCTCGCTGCTGGTTTTCACCACCTGCCCGTCACTGGCGGGATGAGTGCAGGCTGGAACGAAGTTTCTTTCCTTTTCGATCTCAACCAGGCACATCCTGCAGGCGCCGACATCGGTGAGGCCTTTATAGTGGCACAGGGTAGGAAGATCGATGCTATTGGCCACACAGACATCCAGGACACTATCGCCCTGTTTGCCCTTACATTGTTTACCGTTAATGTTTAATGTTATTTCACTCATTTGCCTATTCTCCTATCCTATATCGCATCTCAGGCATCTGCTGCATTCTTCTTTGGCTTCCTTGGCAGTGTAGTCAATGACTACTTCTTTCATGGAAGTCTTCCTGTCTGCCAGCCTGATCTCAGCTATGCCGATCCTGGGGCGTTCCGCGGTCTCCGCGTCGGTCGGCGCTACGTTTGCGTATGTGAAAGCTTCGGGATCCTGCCGGTCAACCCTCGGTGCGAGGTCTTTGCCGTTGAGGAACCTCTTGATTGAAGAAGCTGCCCTTTGTCCGGAGGCGATGGCCTCGATGACGGTCCAGGGCCCGGTGAAGGCATCGCCACCGGCGAAAACTCCTTTCTGGTCGGTGGCCAGGGTGCGTTTGTCGGCGACCAGGGTGCCGCCTTTGCCGGTCTTGACGTCGCCAAGCTTTAACGAAGCTACATCCGGCCGCTGGCCGATGGCTTCGATCAATGTATCTATCTCAATTGTGTACTCGGATTCTGCTATAGGGCTGGGTGAGCGCCTGCCGCTCTTATCGAAATCGCCCAGGGCCATCTTGTTGCACTCGATACCTGCTACTTTGCCGGCCTTGCCGATAACTTTGACCGGGGCGGTCAGCAGGTGGAGCTTAATGCCTTCCTCTTCGGCTGCAGAAATCTCCTCCTCCTCGGCCGGCATATCAGCTTTTTCCCTGCGGTAGACGATATGGACCTCTTCCGCGCCTTTGCGCAGGGCAATCCTGGCGGCGTCAATTGCGGAGTTGCCTCCGCCGACCACGGCCACCTTCTTGCCTATTTTTGCTTCTTTGCCGAGGTTGATATTGCGCAGGAATTCTATGGCGTCATAGACACCCTCCAGTTCCTCGCCGGGGATGCCCATTTTATCGCCCTTATGCGCGCCTATGCCCACGAATACTGCCTTGAAGCCCTCTTTGAAAAGGGCATCCACATCCTTAACCGGGCTATTC
>CAIMUM010000127.1 GCA_903844685.1 uncultured Dehalococcoidia bacterium | reverse complement strand
GCGTGGAGAAAACGCTCTTCCAGGTTACCATCGTGCTCGCGGTCCTGTTCATTATACTTTCCATAGTCATTGTCAGGGTCAGCTCAGCTTAAAAGCGGGGGTGGTAATGTCGCGGGTCATCACGCTGACGACCGATTTCGGCACCAGTGATGGTTACGTAGCAGTAATGAAAGGGGTCATGCTGGGCATCAACCCGCAGGCCGCCGTGGTTGATATCTCGCATGCCATAGAGCCCCAGTCCGTGCGCCAGGCTTCTTTTATCCTGCATACGTCCTGGCGTTATTTCCCCGAAGGAACGATACACGTGGCGGTCGTCGATCCCGGTGTGGGCAGCCACCGCAGAGGGGTCATTCTCAAAACGCCTTCAGCCTGCTTTATAGCTCCGGACAACGGGACGCTCAGCTATATACTCTACGAACAGGCTAAGCTACACGGCTCGCACGGATCCCCGGGCTCCCAGCAGGTCACCCTGCACAACATCCCCGCGGATTGCCAGGCAATTTCGATCACCAGGCAGGAATTCTGGAGGCACCCGGTCAGCCCGACCTTCCACGGACGGGACATTTTCGCGCCGGTCGCCGCCTACCTCTCTCTGGATATACCCATCAGCGAGTTCGGGGAAAAGATCGACAGCCTTTACGCTTTCCCTATCCCGGTACCCTTCAAAGACCCCGCCGGACATATGGTAGGGCATATCATTCACATCGACAGGTTCGGCAACCTCATTACCAACCTGCGCAGCCGTGATATACCGGCGGGAGGCGCCGCTGTGGAGATAAGCAACCAACGTATCGACAGCACCAGCCGCTACTATGCCCAGGGCAGCGGGTTGATGGCCGTCATCGGCAGCAACGATTACCTCGAGCTCTCGATCAGGGATGGCAGCGCCGCCGCGGTACTCGGCGCGCGGATAGGCGACACGTTGAAAATCTTTAATCCTGTTTCGCGTTAGCGTGAAACCTTCCAGGTCGTGCCCTTCGCTGTATCCTCGATAGTAACTCCCATGGAGATCAACTGGTTGCGTACTTCGTCAGCCAGCTTCCATTCTTTTGACCGCCTGTATTCATTACGCCTGGCAATCAAATCCTCTATCCTGGCTACCTCATCATCAGGCAGCTTTTTGGTTTCCTGGAGCGTAAAACCAATGACAGCGGCCAACTCCCTGAGCATATCCTTAGCCCTGCCGGTATCCATGCCCTTCTCATGGCCACGGTTGATTTCGCGGACCAGGTCGAACATGGCAGCCACCGCCTGGGGCGCATTGAAATCATCGTCCATCGCTTCGATAAACCTGGCTTTAAAAACTTCAGCATCCAGCATCTCTCCACCCCGTTTGCCCTCCGTTTTCAACGCCTGCCGCATCCTCTCGATACCAGTTTCCGCGGCGTCCAGGGCCTCCAGGCTATAGCGCAGCGGCATCCTGTAATACGAGCTTATGATAAAAAGCCTGATAGCGTCGGCGCTGTTGCGCTCCAGCGCCTGCTTCACGGTCACCAGGTTGCCCAGCGATTTGCTCATCTTGTCAGCGCCTAACTGAAGGAAGCCGTTGTGCATCCAGGTATGCACAAAGGGCGTCACCCCGGTATAGCATTCCGACTGCGCCATCTCATTTTCATGGTGAGGGAAGATAAGGTCCTGGCCGCCTCCATGTATATCAAGGCTGTTGCCGAGGTGCCCTGTGGACATGGCGGTGCACTCGATATGCCATCCCGGCCTGCCGTCACCCCAGGGACTGGGCCACGAAGGCTCCCCGGGCTTGACCGCCTTCCAGAGCGCAAAGTCCAGCGGGTCATCCTTTTTCTCCGATTCAGATGTGGCTGTGACCCGCATATCATCGGCGTTCTGGTGTGTGAGCTTGCCGTATCCCGGGAAGCTCTTCACCCTGAAATACACGCTGCCTTCAGACTGGTAGGCATGTCCCTTTTCCAGCAGGGTTTTCACCACTTCGATTATCCGGGGTATCTCCGTGGTGGCGCGCGGATACACGGTGGCCCGCTTGATATTGAGCGCATCCATGTCGCTGAAATATTCTGCTATATACTTCTCTACCAGGTCCTGCCAGGCTATGCCGCGCTCATTGGCGCGGTTGATTATCTTATCATCGATGTCCGTGAAATTTTGTACGTACTTGACCCTGTACCCGCGGTATTCAAGGTAACGCCTGATTACATCGAAGGAAACGTAACACAGGGCATGGCCGAAATGGCAGACGTCATAAACGGTAACGCCGCATACATACATCTTCACTTCGTCTTTGCTCAGGGGAACGAATTCCTCTTTCTGGCCGGATAACGTGTTAAAAATTCTCATCCAGTACCTCGCTAAATAACCAACCTCATTCAGACAGCATGGCAACGGCCATAGCTGCCATCCCCTCTCCCTTGCCTTCAAAGCCCAGCCTGTCGGTGGTGGTCGCCTTGACCATGACATGGTCATCTTCAATGCGCAGCGCCTCAGCTATGTTGTGCCGCATTTGATCTATATAGGGCGCGATCTTGGGTTGCTGGGCAATTAGGGTGCTATCCACGTTCCGGATAACATAACCCTGCGATGAAACCTTGCGCCCGACATGCTCAAGCATGTGTATGCTTGAGGCGTCTTTATGCTGCGGGTCACCTGCCGGGAACTGATGGCCGATATCCTTTAACCCGGCGGCCCCCAGCAGGGCATCCATGATGGCATGGACAAGGACATCCGCGTCGCTGTAGCCTTCCAACCCGTTCTCGAAAGGTACCCTGACGCCGCCCAGAATAAGCTGCCTGCCGGGTACCAGGGGATGCGCGTCATAGCCGATTCCTGCTCTCATTTTATCACCTGCTCCTTGCACTTATTTCCGCCAGCAAAAGGTCCTCCGGCGTGGTAATTTTAATATTCCTGTAATCGCCGGGATATAATTTTACCTTATAGCCCGCCCGCTCCACGACAGCAGCGTCATCGGTAAATTCACCATTGATCGCCAGGTAGGCTTGCTTTAATACATCGGCCCGGAAAACCTGCGGCGTCTGTACCACCCTGAGAAGGCCGCGTTCCAGAGTCCTGCTAACCAACCCCTCCCCATCAACCTCTTTAACGGTATCCTTTACCGGCACTGCCGCTACCGCTGCGCCGGTCTGCCTGGCAGCTTCAATACCGTCGTCAATCAGTTTACCGGTCAGAAACGGGCGCGCGCCATCATGCACCAATACCCACTGGCAGCCCTGCACCTTTTCCAATCCTTTCTTCACCGAATCCTGGCGCAATCTCCCGCCCTCACAGATCGCCGATACCTTGGTTAACCCTCTTTCAGCAACCATCTTTTTACCGGTTTCCATCTTATCTTTATGTAAAACCAGGATGATTTCATTTATCGCCCGGCAGCCCTGCAGGACGTCCAGCGGCCAGGCTATGCATGGTTTGCCCGCCAACCCCGCAAATATTTTGTCGGTCCCCATCCTTTCAGCGCTTCCCGCGCCGACCACTATGGCTGCTACCCTGTCCACATCAGTCCTCAACCTGCTCCCTGGCCTTCACGGTCTTTTCCAGGCCAAGCCGCAGCGCCTCGGCGATATTGCCGGCCCTGATTAACTCAATACCTTTCACCCGTGGCGCAGTTTTATTAAAGGAAGCAGGGATTATGCACCTGGTAAAACCCAACCTCGCCGCCTCGGATATCCTTCTTTCCATCTGCGGCACCGGCCTCAATTCCCCGCTCAGGCCGATCTCGCCCACAGCGACCGTACCGGGTATGGCACGGGCGTCCCTGAAGCTGGACGCTATGGCCAGGGCGATGCCGAGGTCGGCGGCCGGCTCAGCTATCTTAAGCCCGCCGGTTACATTCACGATAATATCCTGGTTGTACAGGCCTACACCGGCGCGCCGGGACAGCACGGCCGATATCAGCAGTAGCCGGTTGAAATCAACGCCGTTGCTGACACGCCGCGGGGGACCATATGCCGCGATGCTGGTCAGCGCCTGTACCTCCACCAGCAGCGGCCGGCTGCCTTCAAGGGTAGGGACAACCGCTGCGCCTATAGCCCCATTTACATACGATTCAAGGAACATCTGGGATGGATTGCTGACCTCCATCAATCCAGTGCCGCACATCTCGAAAACTCCCACTTCGTTGGTGGAGCCGAACCTGTTCTTGGCGCTGCGCAGGATGCGGTAGCTGTTGAACGACTCCCCTTCAAGGTAAAGCACCACGTCCACGATATGCTCCAGTGTCTTGGGCCCGGCGATCGCCCCGTCCTTGGTTACATGGCCCGAGATAAAAACGGGCACCCCCGACTTCTTGGCCCAACGCAGCAGGCGCAGGGTGCATTCACGTATCTGGTTGATGCTGCCCGGCGCCCCGTTGATATCCTCAAGGTAAACGGTCTGAACCGAGTCCACTACTACCAGGTCAGGTTGCATCGTTTCCAGCCGGGCCATGACATTTTCCATATTAGTTTCGGGGTAGATATACAGCCCGTCGCCGCTGACACCCAGCCTCTCCGCGCGCATCTTGAGCTGCTGCGAAGATTCCTCGCCCGAGATATATACCGCCTGCCCGTCCTTCCTCTTGCTGATGGCATCTGATATCTGCAGGAGCAGCGTGGATTTGCCGATCCCCGGGTCGCCGCTTATCAGTATCACCGACCCGGCCACCAGTCCTCCTCCCAGCACGCGGTTCAATTCTTCGATGGGAAAGGTGACACGCGCATAAACATCCTTCTGCACTTTTGCCAGTTCCAGCAGCAGGCCTGCGGAATCAGGACGCGGTGCAACCGTGCGCTTGCTCACGGTAACTGTGTTTTCCACCAGGCAGTTCCATTCCTGGCAACCTGAGCACTTCCCCTCCCACTTGGTACTTTCCCGGCCGCAATTCTGGCAAATGAAGACCGTCCTGGTTTTCGATTTCTCCAATTCTCTCTTACCCTTACATCAAACTTTCAGCCGGCAAATCATAACAAAAATAGCCATAACTTTCTCAGCTATTGACCCGGATAAACAGGCGCAGGACGGCGGATTTAACAGCGTTCCCGCCTTCAGGTTAAGGACGTTCCCGGGTAATTCAGGTATTGCTGTCGCTGAGCATGTGGTTGCTCTCGCCCGGCAGCAACTTGCTCTCTACCGCGGAAGCGGACACCTTCTCCAGTTTGCGGATAACTATCTCGCTGCCATTGTAATCAACCAGCACAGTGTTCCCGATTTCGTACTCGCCGCGCAGCACATTTTCAGACAGTTTATCTTCCACGTCCTGCTGGATAACACGGCGCAAAGGCCTGGCGCCGTAATTGGGGTCATAACCTTTTTCCCCGAGGTAATCCCTGGCGGCCTCGGATATCTCAAGGGTTATCTGCTTTTCCTTCATGGAAGCCACCGCCTCGCGAAGCATGAGATTAACAATCTGGCGAATATGATCCGGGGTGAGCGCATGAAATACCACCGAAGCATCAATACGGTTGAGGAATTCCGGCCTGAATTTCTTCTTCAGAACGCCCATTACGCTTTCTTTCATCTTTTCATAGGCAACCTGGCGATTCTGTTCTTCAGTGCCCCTAACATTGAAACCTATGCTGGCACGCTTTATTTCCTCGGCGCCGACGTTGCTCGTCATAACTATGATAGTATTCCGAAAATCCACCCTTCTACCCTTAGCATCCGTCAAATGTCCATCGTCCATTATCTGCAGGAGGATATCGTAAACATTCGAATGTGCTTTCTCTATCTCATCCAGCAGGATCACGGTATAAGGGTTACGCCTCACTGCCTCGGTCAACTGACCACCCTCTTCATAGCCGATGTATCCAGGGGGTGCGCCGACCAGCCTGGCCACGTTATGCTGCTCCATAAATTCGGACATATCCAGCCTGACCATAGCGTCTTCCTTGTTGAACATAAACTTGGCCAAAGCCTTGACCAGCGCTGTCTTTCCCACGCCGGTCGGGCCCAGGAAGATAAAACATCCCATCGGCCGCCTGGTCTCCTTGAGCCCCGCCCGTGAGCGCCTTACAGCCCTTGCAATAGTGGCGACTGCCTCATCCTGGCCAACAATATCCTGGTGTATAGCCTCTTCCATCTTAAGCAGTCGTTCCGTTTCGTCTGTTGTGAGGCTGACTACGGGAATGCCTGTCCACATGCTAACCACTTCAGCTATATCTTCCTTGGTAACAATGGGAGTTTCCTTTTTCTGGGTGTCCTGCCATTCCTGTTCCATATTCTTAATCTTGGCCTGGAGCTGCACTTCCCTGTCACGTAGCTCGGCCGCCATCTCGTACTGCTGGGAACCTATGGCATTATCTTTATCGCGCCGCAGGCTCTCCAGCGCCTTCTGCGCTTCGCCTATGCTGATCGGCACTACGCCCTTCTTTATACGTACGCGGGATGAAGCCTCATCCATGATGTCGATAGCCTTATCCGGCAGAAAACGGTCCGATATATAGCGTGATGCCATTGAGGCCGCTGCGCTCAAGGCCTCATCATTTATAATCAATTTATGATAGTCCTCATAATGGTGCTTGATGCCTTTCAATATCTCAATAGTCTGCTCGTAGGTGGGTTCCGTCACTGTTACAGGTTGAAACCGCCTTTCAAGCCCGGCATCCTTCTCGATATATTTACGGTATTCATCCAGCGTGGTCGCCCCGATGAACTGTATCTCACCCCTGGACAATGACGGCTTGAGAATGTTGGAAGCATCCACCGCACCTTCGGCAGCCCCGGCTCCAACGATGGTATGCAGCTCGTCAATAAAGACTATGCAATTGCCTGCGCCTTTTATCTCGTCTAATACCTTTTTTAACCTTTCTTCAAATTCCCCCCGGTATTTGGTGCCCGCCACCAGCGAACCGATATCCAGCGTCACCAGGCGCTTGTTCCTCAAAGGCTCAGGTATATCTCCTGTCACTATCTGCTGCGCCAATTTCGCTACGATGGCCGATTTCCCTACACCGGGTTCGCCGATGAGGGCGGGATTATTCTTGGTGCGCCGGCTGAGTATCTGAATAATGCGCTCGCATTCCTTCTCCCTTCCGACGATAACGTCCAACTTGCCGTTGCGGGCCAGGTTGGTCAGGTCAACACCGAGTTGATCCAATATCGGCGTCCTTGCCCCTTCCTTGGTCACTGCCCTGGCCTGCCCGCTGCCTGTATTCAAAAGCTTCCCCACTTCAGCCTGTACCTTATCGAATGTAATCCCCAGGCTCTCCAGTACGCCGGCCGCTGACCCTTCGCGTTCCTTGAGCAGGCCAAGCAAAAGGTGTTCGGTGCCGATATAGCTGTGATTCAAGCGCCGGGCCTCGTCCACGGCCAGTTCGATAACCTTCTTGGCCCGCGGCGTGAGCCCCACCTCGTTGGTATTGGGCCGGCCGCCCCTTCCCACTATGAATTCCACCGCAGACCTGACCTTACTGGTTGCCACTCCCAGGTTATTGAGCACCTGGCTGGCCACGCTGTCATCCTCTGCGATTAATCCCAGCAGTATGTGTTCCGTATCTATATAGTTGTGCCCGAAGTGTTGCGCTTCCTCCTGGGCCCGGGTCAGGGCCCTGCGGGCACGTTCGGAAAATTTCTCAAATCTACTGGCCATAGTAACCTCAAAAATTTGGATTTAGCTAATGCTTAAAAGATGCTACGTACTATGAATTATAAGTTGAACAATAGTGCAAGTCAAAGAGTACCAGCTTCAGGGGAAAGGATTAGATGAATATTTGCGGTTGAAAAAAGGCAATAAAAAAAGTCCCTGGCAGTGGCATATTTTCCCAAGGAATTCCTCCCTCAGTATCGTCTGCGCTGAAGCGTTTCACTTCCGTGTTCGGGATGGGAACGGGTGGTGCCGCCTCGCTCTGACCACCAGAGGACTTTTAATGGAATATACTATACCGAAATAAAAAGGCGCTGTCAAATAGCATGACTTTACCACAGGCTTCCCTGCGGAGGGCCTTTCTTGTAGGCTATGCCGAGATGTTTGTAGGCCGAGCGGGTGGCCTGACGTCCCCTGGGGGTCCTCTCGAGGAATCCTAATTGCAATAAATATGGCTCATACACTCCTTCAATTGTATCAGCTTCTTCGCTTATGGAAGCGGCAATGGTATCCAGGCCAACAGGTCCCCCGTCAAATTTCTGTATTATCGTCCTGAGCACTTTCCTGTCTATCTCATCCAGCCCGAGTTCATCGACCTCGAGTTTGCCCATGGCCTCAATAGTCACTTCACGGTTTACTGCACCGTCGGCCTTGACCTGGGCATAGTCCCTGATGCGCTTCAGAAGGCGGTTGGCCACGCGGGGTGTGCCCCTGGCGCGGCAGGCGATCAAATCAATGCTCTCGTCATCAATCTTTAACTTGAATATCTGGGCCGAGCGCTTTACGATCGAGCCGATGGAGACGGCATCGTAGAAATCCAGGCGGTGTACCGAGCCGAACCTATCCCGCAGCGGAGAACTCATGGAAGCAAAGCGGGTAGTGGCGCCTATCAGCGTAAATCGGGGCAGGTTCAGGCGCAGGCTGCGGGCGCCTGGCCCCTTGCCTAATATAATATCAAGTGCGAAGTCTTCCATGGCAGGGTAGAGTATCTCCTCCACTATCCTGCTCAGGCGGTGGACTTCATCTATGAAAAGGACGTCTCCCTTTTGCAGGTTCGTCAGGATGGCGGCCAGGTCTCCCGGACGCTCAATGGCAGGGCCGGAACTGACTTTGATATTAACGCCCATTTCGCCGGCAATAATGAATGCCAGTGTAGTTTTACCCAACCCCGGCGGGCCGTAAAGCAGTATGTGGTCAATCGCCTCGCCACGCTTCTGCGCAGCCCGGATGCCGATATCTAAGTTATCTTTGACCTTCTGCTGCCCGATAAAGTCACCCAGCCGCCTGGGCCTCAGGTTGGCGTCCAGCGAACCGTCTTCCGGTCCGGGCTTGCCGGATACTACACGCGTAGATTCAGCTTCCTGCATACTTAGATAGGTAACTAAATTTTGATAGCATTATAGCACACGGTTTTGAAAACACAGATGCGTCAGCACCCCCAAAACGAAAGGTCCCCGCATTCTGCGGGGACCTTTTAATCGATTTCAGGGACGGCTATTCCTGTTCTACCTGGTTTTCAACCGTTTCTTCAGTCTCAATATCGTCAACAGTGAGCGGGTTAATGAAATCGGAAACCGGTTCAGTGAAAACTTCGGCGCTGTCGTCGAGCAGTCTGTTAACCGGCTTGCCCAGCTTCTGTGTCAGTGTGACAGCAGAAGGTATTAACTTACCGATAATGACATTCTCTTTGAGTCCATGCAGCCTGTCCGTCTTTCCCCAGATCGCCGCTTCCGCCAGCACCCTGGTGGTTTCCTGGAACGATGCTGCCGCAAGCCAGCTATCGGTATTCAGTGATGCACGGGTTATGCCCAGCAGTACAGGGCGGGCAACAGACTGGTCACCACCCTCTGCTTCCATTTTGGCATTGATGTTTTCGAAATCCAGCCTGTCAACCAGGTCGCCCACCAGGAGATCGGTATCACCCGAGAACTCGACCCTCACCCTCTTTAACATCTGCTTGACGATGGTCTCGATATGCTTGTCATTGATACTCACACCCTGCGATCGGTAAACCATCTGCACCTCGTTGATCAGGTAACGCAGCACGTCCTGGCGGCCATTGATATGCAATATATCCTGCGGGTCCTTAACACCATCGATAAGCTTGTCCCCGGCACGCACATATTCGCCCTGTTTGACCAGTATATGGCTGGTCACAGGTATATCGTCATACTTCCTTTCGTCCTTTTCCTCGTAGGTCAGTATTATCTTACCTTTTTCTACCCTGACCAGCCCGTCAACGCGCGCAACCAGGGGCTTGAGCCCATCATCCCCGGATTTAACCAGGGCGGTGTCAGGCTCGGCCATTACTTCGCCTCCCCTAACACGCGCATTGCCTTCTACCAGTATTTTATAGCCGGCAGGGATCTCATATTCAATAGGGTATGCTTCAATATGGGTGATGATTATCTCGCGGCGTTTGAGGACGTCCTCCTCAACTACCTCGTTCAAGTTCACGGTCCCGTCTATCTCGGTAAGCACGGCCTTGCCCTTGGGGACCCGAGCCTCGAAAAGCTCCTCAACGCGCGGCAGACCGGTAGTGATATCCCTACCTCCCGCTACGCCGCCGGTATGAAAGGTGCGTAGTGTAAGCTGTGTGCCTGGTTCGCCGATACTCTGGGCAGCGATAATACCTACGGCTGTCCCTATCTTGACCAGCGCTGTCGATGAAAGATCGCGCCCGTAGCAATTCCGGCAGACGCCACGCTTGGAATTGCACATCAGCGGCGACCTGACGCTCACTTCTTTTATTTCCGCCCGCGCAATCTGCTCAATCTTTTCCTCGCCGATCATCTCATTCTTGCTTACTATGATCTCCCCGGTCTTTGAGTCAACGATATCCCTGGCGGCCAGGCGTCCTTTGATACGCTCCTCAAACGATGGTAACAGTCCCTTTTCCTTTTCGCTGTACACGTTGGAAAATTGCAGCCCATCTCCTGAATAACCGCAGTCTTCTTCAAGGATAATCAAATCCTGCGCCACATCTATGAGGCGGCGGGTAAGGTAACCGGCATCGGACGTCCTTAGAGCGGTATCCGCAAGCCCCTTGCGTGCTCCGTGGGTGGACATGAAATATTCCATCACCGAAAGGCCTTCACGGAAACTGGCCTTGATGGGGAACGGTATAATGCGCCCGGAAGGGTCAGTCATCAGGCCGCGTATACCGGCCATCTGCCTTATCTGGGAGATATTACCCTTGGCGCCTGACTGCGACATCATGTACACGCCACCATACCTGTCAAGCGATTTCTTAATCTCGTCTTCAATCTGGTTTGTAGTGCGCGTCCATACATCTATGGCCTGGCTTTCAAACTCTTCATCAGTTATCAAACCCTTGTTGAACTGACTCTGCAGGATAGCGATATCTTCATCGCCCCTGCTCATAAGTCTCGGCTTGATTTTGGGTACCTCAATATCACGGGCTGATATACTGGTCCCCGATTTAGTTGTATATTCGAAACCAATACTTTTTAATTCATCCAGCATGCTTACTGTCTTTTCGCTGCCACACCATCGAAAGCATTCCGATACCAACCGGCGCAAGTCACCTTTGCTGGTAGCAAAATTACAGAAACCCTTGTAGGGATCATGCTGCCGCAGATCCGCTGGCAGCATCTGGTTGAAAATGATGCGGCCGACGCTTGTCTTGATATTGCTGCTATCCTTCCCCACCATCCTCATTTCCTCATATTTGGTAACGGATTCAGGGATTTCACTCGGCGCTTCATTTTCTACGGAATCCGGTTTTTCTTCACTACCCCTTATTCTTACCAGTATCTCTTCGTGCAAGTCCGGATACCGGCTTTCGCCGGTTATATTGAACATCTCATAAGCAAGCACGGCCTCTCCGGGGCTTCCAAACTCCTTGAGCCTCTCGCCGGGGTGTGTTTTCATATTGGTCAGGTAATAACAGCCAAGAACCATATCCAGCGTGGGTGTCATAACAGGTTCGCCGGAACTCGGCAGCAGCATGTTATGTATGCTCAGCATCTGGTCACGCGCCTCGCGCACCGCAGACCTTGAAAGCGGTACATGTACCGCCATCTGGTCGCCATCAAAGTCGGCATTGAAGGCGGAACATACCAGGGGATGCAACTGGATGGCACTACCCTCGATCAGCGTCGGCTCAAAGGCCTGGATGCTCAACCTGTGAAGAGTCGGGGCGCGGTTCAGCATAACCGGGCGCTCCTTGATAACTTCAGAGAGTATGTCCCAAACTTCCGGCCGCGCGCGTTCAACCTGCCGGCGGGCGCTTTTAATGTTGTGGGCGAAGCCCTGCTCAATGAGCCTGCGCATGACAAAAGGCTTGAAAAGCTCAAGCGCCATATGCTTGGGCAACCCGCACTGGTGCAATTTCAATTCAGGACCGACGACGATCACCGAGCGTCCGCTGTAATCAACGCGCTTTCCCAGCAGGTTCTGGCGGAACCGCCCCTGCTTGCCGCGCAGCATGTCTGATAGCGATTTAAGCTTGTGCGTGCTGGCAGCGCTGGGCAGCCGGCCCCTCCTGCCATTGTCGATGAGGGCATCCACCGCCTCCTGCAACATCCGCTTCTCATTCCGGACTATGATCTCAGGCGCACCCAGTTCCATCAATTTCTTCAACCGGTTGTTGCGGTTGATGACCCTCCGGTACAGGTCGTTAAGGTCGCTCGTGGCAAACCTGCCTCCGTCAAGCTGAACGATGGGACGGAGTTCCGGGGGCAGCACCGGCAATACGGTGAACACCATCCATTCCGGTTTATTGCTGCTCCGCCAAAAAGCCTCGACTATGCGAAGACGCTTGCTCAATTTCTTGTGCTTTTGCCCCTCGCTCCCACGAATTTCCTTGACTAATTTCTGGCGCAGGTCTTCCAGGTTCATTGCCTTCAGTATATTGAGTATGGCCTCAGCGCCCATACCCACCTCAAAGGCGTCACCGTACCTCTCACGGTGCTGCTGGTACTCGCTTTCACTCAGCACCTGCAAATGCAGTTTATTTATCTCGGAATTATCGATCCTGGCATCGTTATCCAGATCGCCTAATTTATCCTCAATTTCGAGCTTCCTTTCAGCCAGTTTTTCGGGGTTTGAATCCCTCTTCTCTGCTTCTGCTTCCAGTTCGGCCAGGGCAGTTAGCAACTCCTGCTTCTTGCGTGAGGAATAGTCATCCAGCTTCTGTTTGCAGGCATCGGCATTGACGGAGGTTATCACATACTGGGCAAAATAAAGCACGCGCTCAAGGTTGCGCGGGGAAATATCGAGCAGAAGGGCCAGCCGGCTGGGTACACCCCGGGCAAACCAGATATGCGCTACCGGGGCAGCCAACGTGATATGTCCCATCCTCTCACGCCTGACCTTGGAATGCTCGACCGTAACGCCGCACCTTTCACAGGTGATACCTTTGTAGCGGATTTTCTTGTACTTGCCGCAATAACATTCGTAATTCTTTACCGGGCCGAAGATCCGCTCACAAAAAAGGCCGTCCTTCTCCGGCTTCAGCGTCCTGTAGTTAATAGTTTCCGGCTCGGTAACCTCGCCGTAGGACCATTCTTCGATCTGAGTCGGTGAAGCCAGGGTGATGCGGATAGCGTTAAAATCATTTATTTCGAACACTTTTTATCCCCTATCTTAAAGCTTTGGGTATGCCACCCGTTTTCCTTTTATCTTCAAACAGGTTTATGCTCTGATCCTCTTCATTGAGAAGCTCCACGGCCAATCCGAGGCTGCGCAACTCCATGAAGAGCACCTTGAACGATTCAGGTACGCCCGACTGCAGCACATCTTCGCCTTTTACCAGCGCCTCATAGGCCTTGGCCCTGCCCTGGACATCGTCCGACTTGACCGTAAGCAGTTCCTGCAGCGTGTGGCTGGCGCCGTAAGCCTCAAGCGCCCAAACTTCCATCTCACCGAAACGCTGACCGCCGAACTGTGCCTTACCACCCAGCGGCTGTTGTGTAATTAAAGAATAAGGCCCTGTCGACCTGGCGTGTACCTTATCGTCAACAAGGTGGATGAGCTTCATCATATAGATGACACCGACGGTAACCGGCTGGTCGAAAAGCTCGCCGGTCCTGCCGTCGCGCAACTGTATCTTGCCGAATACCGGTGGAACAACCTTTTTCTCAAGGTAAACCTTCTCAACTATTGCATCGAGGTCCTCGTTGCTTATATTGCGGTCGACAGCCTGCATACCAATGGCTTTTTCTTTCTCCAGCCACAGTATAAGGCTGGCCCTGCGCGCTTCGCCACGGTATTTGCCGCTCTCATCGAATACTTTCTCCGCATTGATAACATGCTCGCGAAGCCATTCCTTTACCTTCGCCAGGCCCCCGCTGTCCAACCTGTCCTGGTTGATGACACCCTCCTGCTTGGCTTTCAGTACGATCCAGGCCTTACCCAGGGCATCCTCAACGGCAACCGTATCCGCGCCGTCAAAGATGGGATTGATAACTTTCTCGCCGAAAATATCAGCCGCCAACCCGAGGTGTGTTTCAAGTATCTGGCCAATATTCATGCGCGATGGCACGCCGATGGGATTGAGCACTATATCTACGGGCCTACCGTCCGGCAGGAAAGGCATATCTTCCTCAGGCAAAATAATCGAGATAACACCCTTATTACCATGGCGTCCCGCCATTTTATCGCCGACGGAAATTTTACGGCGTTGCGCTATCCACACCCTGACCAACCGGAGCACGTTGGCCGGCAGATCGTCACCTCTTTCGGCTATGAATTCTTTAACGGCAATCACCTTGCCGCCCTCACCGTGAGGAACCGTCAGCGAGGTATCTTTTACCTCCCTGGCCTTTTCGCCGAAAATAGCGCGCAGCAGTTTCTCCTCGGCCGTCAACTCCGTCTCGCCCTTGGGTGTGATTTTTCCTACCAGGATATCCTGGGGATGCACCTCGGCGCCAACCCTGATAACTCCCTTCTCATCCAGGTCCCTCAGGTTTTCCTCACCCACGTTGGGGATATCCCTGGTGATTTCCTCTTTGCCAAGCTTGGTTTCACGCGCGTCAGTTTCATACCTTTCAATATGGATGGAGGTGAATTTGTCCTGTTTGACCAGGCGTTCGCTGATGATTATGGCATCCTCGAAGTTGTAACCCCTCCATGTCATAAAAGCACAAAGTACATTCTGACCCAGGGCAAGTTCACCATTCTGTGTGGCTGCGCCATCCGCTAGCACATCGCCCTGTTTGACCTTGTCTCCATGTGATACTACGGGACGCTGATTAATACACGTACCCTGGTTGGTGCGGTAGAACTTGGTCAGGGGATATTCATGTTTCCTGCCATCGCTCTTGATAACTACCCGCTGACTGTCCACTTCGGTCACTTCACCGTCTTCCGCGGCGTAAACAACCTGCCCGCTGTATTTCGCTACTTCTCTCTCCATACCTGTCCCTATCAACGGAGCTTCAGGCCTGACCAGCGGAACTCCCTGCCTCTGCATATTTGAGCCCATCAGCGCCCGGTTGGCATCATCATGCTCAAGGAAAGGTATCAACGCGGTTGTAACGCTGAAAACTTGCTTGGGTGAAACATCCATGTAGTCGATTTTCTCGGGCGGCTCTGTTACGTACTTGCCGGTGCGGATAGCGCCGACCCGCTCTTCCTGAAATTCATCACGGGCGTTAAGTGGCGCATTGGCCTGGGCAATACATTTATTGGTTTCCTTGTCGGCAGTAAAGTACTCGATTTCACCCGATACGTACGGGACAATCTTGATACTACATTCTGCTAAAGCAGAGATCTTCCTAGCAACAGCCTCGTCTACAAGCGAATCGGCGGGTGCTACCAGCTTTTTTTTGCTGTCCAGCACGTTCTGCCTGAGAGTCCTGCCTGCCAATTTTACAGACTTATTGCTGATTTCACGGTAAACCTTGCGGTAAGGTGTTTCGATAAAACCAAGATCATCAATCCTGGCATACGTAGCCAGGGAGCCGATCAGGCCGATATTGGGGCCTTCCGGGGTTTCGATGGGACATATCTTACCGTAATGGGAATGATGGACATCACGCACTTCAAATCCGGCGCGCTCACGGGAAAGGCCGCCCGGCCCCATCGCCGAAAGCCTGCGTTTGTGTGTCAGCTCAGCCAGCGGGTTCGTCTGGTCCATAAATTGGGACAGCTGCGACCCGCCGAAAAACTCGCGCATCGCCGCAATTATGGGGCGGTTATTGATGAGATTGGTGGGCGTTGGATCATCGTTCTGAAAGCTCATCCGCTCTTTGATCGTCCGCTCCAGCCGGATCAATCCTACCCTGAACTGATTCTGAATAAGATGTCCGGTTGTCCTAACCCTGCGGTTGCCAAGATGGTCGATATCATCAGGCAATACTGCTTCATTGTTTATCTGGATAATCTTGCGGATGATTTCAACAAGATCGCGCGGTTTCAGCGCGCGCGACGTTACGTGGTATCCCTGCTCCTCGTACTCAAGCCGCTTGTTCAGCTTGAAGCGGCCTATCCTGCCAAGGTCGTAACGCCTGGGGTTAAAAAACATATTGATGATCAGGCCTTTAGCGCTTTCCTCGTTAGGCGGTTCGCCCGGCCGTAACTTCTTATAAATATCGATCAGCGATTCTTTTTTGGTCCTGATGGTTTCAGGTTCCTTTTCCAGGGTTGACCGTATATATTGATGCTCACTATTATTGTCATCAGCCTGGAAAAGGGCGGTTAAATCATCATCGGAATTGCATTGCAAAGCGTCTTCCGGTTCCCCTTCAGCGCTGATAGCGCGTAAAAGCGTGGTCACAGCGATCTTGCGCCTGCCGTCAATCTTGGCCCAGATTACACCCTTATTGGATGTTTCAAACTCGAGCCAGGCGCCGTGTTCCGGTATCAACTTGGCATTGCATAACCTGCGTCCGCTGTCTTCGGTGGTCAGCGTAAAATACACACCCGGCGAACGAATCAACTGGTTGACCACTACCCTTTCCGCGCCGCTGATGATAAATGTGCCATTTTCAGTCATCAACGGGATCTCACCTAAAAATACTTCCTGCTCCTTAATTTCACCGGTCTCTTTTATCAGCAGGCTGGCACGGACGTACAGGTTGGACTGATAGCTCCTGTCCCTCTGGCGACACTGAGCAACGTCGTCTGCAGGAGGACGGAACTCATACCCGGCGAAGGACAGTTCCATCTTTTGCCCGGTAAAGTCCTTGATTGGGGAAACCTCCTGCAACAGGTCCCTGACTCCCTCCTCCATAAACCACCTGAAAGAATCGAGCTGCACCTGGATCAGGTTGGGTATCTCCAGCACCTGGGGCAAGCGTGCGTAGTTTTTAGTTTTAACAACAGGCAAGTTATAATTTTCCGTGGTTACAGAAATAGACATATTTTCTCCTGTCCTGTTAATTTCAGATCGGTTACGAATTGGCTGGCCAAATTAATAATAGAGTGACATATCGGAAAAATCTATGCAGTGAAACCAAATGTCAGAGTCATAGGTCGGAATGACATAATAGCAAATTTATAATATAGCAATAATTCTCATCCATGTCAAATATGGGCTGTTTATGCGGGTAACCTGCCCCGGTATTAATACGGGGACGAGCGTTGCTTCATATGTTGTATAATACGTCTTAGATTAAAAGGTATTGTCAATAAAAATTACATGTGGCAAACGGCAGGACAAGAACAGCTAATTAACTATCTAAGGGATGCCATGGAGCGTGGCACCTTGGCACACGCCTACCTCTTCGTCGGACCGGAGCATATCGGCAAGATGACTCTGGCACTTGAATTGGCCAGCGCGCTGAACTGTGAGCAAGCAAGCCCGCCCTGCAAGCTATGCCGGGTATGCCAGCGCATAGAGGAGGGCAAACACCCGGATGTAATTGTTATCGATAAAAATAGCGGCAGGGATGCTAAAGACAGAAAGAAGGCTACTGAGATTGGCATTGATACTATAAAGGAGATGTTGCAGAGGGGTGCAAGCCTGCCTCCCTATGAAGGCAGATATAAGGTATTTATCATCGACAATGCAGAGCTGATGTCAAATGAAGCGTCAAATTGCCTGCTAAAAACTTTAGAGGAGCCTCCGCAACATATCGTTATCCTGCTGCTGACATCAGAGGAAAAAGCTTTGCTGCAGACCATAGTTTCAAGATGTCAGCGGTTTGAATTGAAACCGGTTCCCACGGGGGAAATAGAAAAACGGTTAACGCAGGTAGAAGGGTTGGACCAGGGAACGGTAAAACTGCTGGCCAGGCTCTCAGGCGGATGCCTGGGTTGGGCATTAACCGCCGTAAACGATACGGGATACCTGCAAAGCCGCGAGCAGCGGCTATGCGAATTTAGTTCACTGCTGACAAAAAATTGGGACGACAGGTTATCCTATATTGCGCAACTTCCATCCGACAGAGGTGGCGCAGAGCAAACCATCAAGCTCTGGCTTTCATGGTGCCGCGATGTGATGCTGCTGAAATATAATTGTGACGATGCTGTCACCCACCTGGACAAGCTCAATGAGACCAGGACATGGGCAAATATGTTGACCGTACTGGAAATAAAGGATTTTATCGATAGCCTGAACAAAATGCTTGTTTATATATCATTCAACGCAAATCTGCATCTGTTATTCGAGGTACTTATGCTGGATATGCCAAGAAAGGAGCGGCGGGCGGACTACGCACTTAACTCCGCCGCTACGGATAGATAATGGCTAATATCATCGGGGTCCGTTTCATGCAGGCCGGCAAGATTTACAGTTTCGACACTGCCGGCTTCGACCTGAAGCTTAATGACCAGGTAATAGTTGAAACCAACCGCGGTATTGAAATGGGAAAGGTCGTAGCAGCCGCCAGGGAGGTGACACCTGCGGAAAACGCTGAACCTTTTAAACCGGTGATACGGCTTGCCACCCCTGAGGATATAGCCCAGGCCCAACACCAGAGGGAACGCGCCAAGAAAGCCCTCCTTAAAGGTAAAGAGCTCAAAGACAGCCTGGATTTACCGATGAAAGTCATTTACGCCCAGTATAACCTGGACGGGTCCCACCTCATCGTATTCTTCTACTCTGAAAAGCGCGTCGACTTCCGCGAACTTGTGCGTAAACTCAGCCACGAATTGAGGACGCATGTGGAACTGCGCCAGGTTGGGGCGAGGGATGAAGCCAAGCTGATAGGCGGCGTGGGCAAATGCGGCTGTCAGCTTTGCTGCGTTGCTTTTCTCAGCGAATTCATGCCCGTCTCTATTAAAATGGCCAAGGAACAGGACATCGCGCTTAACCCGATGAAAACATCCGGCCTTTGCGGACGGTTGCTCTGCTGCCTGGGCTATGAATATGATCAATATCACGAAATGAAAGGCAAATTGCCCGACGTAGGCCAGGAGATAATCACCAGGATGGGCAAGGCCAAGATAGTCGGGAGGAACGTTATCAAAGATACGGTAATGGCCGAACTGGAAACCGGCGTTACCATAGAGGTCCCTACCCGTGACGCGGTTATCGTAAATCCCAGAAAGCCCCAATAGTAAAAACTTCTATTTCGTATGTGGAAGATATTTCTCCCACTCAGCACGGAGCTTCAAATACTGGAAAGGTATGTAGAACCCCACGTTTCCCGGGGCACGGGGTTGACGTAACAGGGGCATACCGGCCTCAGCAGGCGTCCGCCCGGCCTTCCGCCTGTTACACGGGATACAGGCGGCGACGATATTTTCCCACGTGTGCTGGCCATTGTTGCGGCGCGGCATGACATGATCCAGTGTGAGCTCTTTGCCCTCTTTTCCGCAATACTGGCAGATGTATTTGTCCCGGTTAAAAATCTCCAGCTTGGTCATTTTCCTGGGATGGGCATGCCTGCGTATTAAATAGACCAATCTTATCACCGACGGTATCTCGTATTTACCGGAAGTGGCCGAAAAATATCCGCGCCCGTTTTCCACCACCTCCGCTTTGCCCACCAGCACCAACACCACTGCCCTGCGCACACGGCAGATATTAAGGGGCAGGTAATTTTCGTTCAATACCAGTACAGGCTGATTTACCATACTATCGTCCGCTTTTATATTAAAAGTTATTCTATCAGGAAAACCGTATAGCCTCAATAAGGCTCAGACACCGGCTAATTTTTTGGTCTCGGACGGGACCTTACAACACGTGACGTCTTGATATCCCCCCGGTAATCAGGCGCAATGATGTTGAACACGAGGCTGATACTGGGGTCCACCATACGTGAACTGACCCTGTTTTCTATTTCTTCCAGATTAAGGCAGGTGGTCATTACAGTAGCCAGGCGGGCGTTATAACGGTAGTTCATCAACTGGTAGAGCTTTTCCTGCGCCCATGGCGTAGCAGCATGCTCTCCAAAATCATCCAGTACCAGGATCGGCATTTTTTTTATCTTCTCGAATAATGCGTCATAGGAAATCCTGCTTTCAGGGGCAAAAGAGGAACGCAGATGATCGAGCAAATCCGGAACCACGATGAAAAGGACTTCTTTGCCCGTCTCCCTCAACTGGTTCGCAATAGCCGCAGCCAGGTGTGTCTTGCCGCAGCCGTTCAAGCCCTCAAATATCAGCCAGCCCTGCGGAACCCTGGCAAAATCGCGGGCTATATTGAAGGCCTGCTCGAGATTTTTTCGGACCTCGTCGGGAAGGCTCAGCCGCTTGGCATCAAAATTGGCAAATTTCATGTTTTTCAGTAACTCGAGATCAAGGCTATCTAAGCTCTGCAGGCTGGATGACTCCTTTTTCAATATGAGCACCTTGCTGACTTCAGTATCATAAATATGCCCGGCATAGTCATTGCCAAACTCCTCAATTGCCATGCTCGTGGTTATCAGCGTCGGAAGCCTGCCGTTGAAACGGTGCTCTAAGATCTGGTCAAGCTTGCCTTTTGACCAGGCGGTGGTGGCGGAATAATTCAGGTTATCCAACAGTAGCAACGGGCTTTCCTTGATCTGCTCAAATAACTCATCATATCCAACTTCGCTATTTGGGCTGAAAGCTGACCGCAGGTGATCTAATAGTTCACCGGCGGTGATATAAAATGCGGGGTGTCCCAGGCTTATGCGGTAATTCGCCACAGCAGAGGCTAAATGCGTTTTCCCGCTACCGACGGGTCCCGCCAAAATTATCCAGCCCTGCGGATTTTCGGCGAATTTACGGATTTCGTCTAAAGCCAATTGAAAAAGCTTCTGGGAAACAGCGTCATCATTACGTCCTGAAGGCAACAGGTTGTCGAAAGTTAGCTTGGAGAGGCTGCCCAAATTGCTGATAGCCTGTAAACGCGCTGCCTTCCTGTTATCAATATCTTTCCTGGTACAACCACACGGTTCCAGACGGCTGTAATCGGGCTCGCCCGATGCCAGCAAAGGATGTATGAATTTTGTCCCGTGGCATACGGTACAGTCATTGACCGACTGTACACCGGCAACGAACACTTCCGGCTTACCGCCGTACCATGTGTCCGTATTTTCCCCGGATGTATTTATCGGGATCTCTTTCTTGCCGAGAATCTCCGACAGGTTTTCCATCTTTTCTTCCTTCTCTTTCCCAACGTTTTAAAATGCTGTGTATATATTTCCAGCTCCGTACATTTGCCCTTAGCGCTTCGCGGAAAGCGTCCTGGATCCATTCCGCAGGATACCGGTGTTCAGCCTCTTGCAGTTCCTCCGCAAGGATAGGTGTAAGCATGCCTATATTCTGTTCATAAAGGTTATAGATATCGCTTGCTTCTACCTGGGCCTGCTCCTCAACCTTCCTGATCTTTACACTGGGGATCTTCAGCGTGCCTGCGAGTATTTTGCGGATAGTCTCATGCTCCGCCTGGTTATTTATAAAATATGCGTCGTCGGACAGCTGTTGAACATCTACAGGGATATGCATCAATATGCCTGCTTGAACGGCGCTGTCCAGCGCTTTTTTGAGCATAATTTCCGGATTTCCCGGAACTTCACGCAAACCTTTTATAATCACAGGATCATGTATCAGTTCGCTAAAGCTGGCAAACCGCGGGTAACCCTTTCTCCTGCTCAATAAAAAAAAGATCTGCATTACAACTTTCACCTCAACAACATCCTCCATCAAAGGCAAGACTTCACTGAAAAATACATTGGGCAAAGGAGTAACCTCCGCCCTTGATGGAAAACCCTTGAAACTGCTATCCATGGTTTACCTATACCTTAATATATGGAGCTGACTTCGACAACATTGCTGTCAATATTATCGAACTTGGTGGTTTCCTGGATAAACCTCAATTGTACCTCTCCGGTTGGGCCGTTACGGTTTTTGGCTATTATTATCTGGGCGATTCCCTTGGGATAGGGTGTATCCTCTCCAATCTCGCGCAACCAGTCCTCTTCGGTAGGATAAATCTTGTCCCAGCGGTGTATAAACATTACTACATCCGCATCCTGTTCAATGCTGCCGCTGTCCCGCAGGTCGGAAAGCTGAGGTTTAACCTGCTGCTTCAGCCTCCTGCCTTCCTGCCGGTGCTCAATGTTGCGGCTTAACTGCGACAGCGCCAGCACCGGCGTGTCAACCTCCCTGGCAAGAGCTTTCAGAGATTGCGTTATTTCTGTGATCTCCTGCACACGGTTATCGTTCCTGGAATCACCGCGCAGCAGTTGTATATAGTCAATCACTATCATATCAACGCTGTGCTTCAGGTGAAGCCGTTTCGCTTTACTGCGCACCTCGCTTATGCGCATATTCGGTGTATCGTCAATATATATCGACGTTTCTGCCAGTCTGGGAATTATCTCTCTGTGCAGCAGCTTTTCCTCCAGGTCTGAAAAACGTCCTTTGCGGAAATGCTGTGACTCGATATTAGCTTCACTGGACAATAATCTTTGAATGATCTCCCGGCGCGACATCTCCAGGCTGAATATGGCAACACAGGCTTTCTGATTGACCGCGGCATTGCGTGCTATATTCAGCGCAAGGCTGGTCTTACCGATGCTGGTCCTGGCCGCCAGGATCACCAGTTCAGACCGCTGCAAACCTCCCGTGGCCTCGTCAATTGCTTTGAAGCCGGTCTTGATGCTCTGGATATCCCGGGCAGATACCGTTTTCTCCGCTGCTTCTTCAAAATACCTGTTCAACGCATCTTGAATGGGTACGAACTCACCACGCCCCTGCTTGGTGCGCAGTTTGAAGATTATATCCTCAGCTCTGTTAAGCGACAGATCCACATCAGGGTCAGCTTTATAACCTATGGACTCGATCTGACCGGCGGCGCTTATCAGTCGCCGCATGGTGGATAGGCGGTAAACTATTTGGGCGTAGTGCCTGACATGCAGGGATGTCGGCACCATGGATACAAGGTGGCTCAAGTAAGCTGCGCCGCCGGTTTCATCCAGCTTCCCCAGCCTTACCAGTTCCTGGGCTACAGTAATCTGGTTTATCGATTCATCGCGCTGGTAAAGGCCGCGGCAAGCGCTGTATACAAGCTGATTCTGCTCGCTGAAGAAATCCTCCGCGCCCACAATTGTATCTATGTCGCTGATCGATTCACTATCAATTAGTAGTGAGCCAATCACCGCTTCTTCAGCATCCAGGTCATAAGGAGGCAAAGCTTCTTTCATTGCTTCAGTCTGTCAATCCTTCAACTATAACCTTAATTTTAGCCACAGCATCCCTGGCAAAAACAACCTCGACTTCATATTCCCCCACTTTGTGCAAAGAATTCTTTAAAGCTATTTTCTTCTTGTCTATGTCCACGTTAATGAGATCAGATAACCTGTCTGCTATATCAGCAGAGGTGATTGAACCGTGCAGGGTACCTCTCGCACTGGATTTACCTTTGAAGCGCAATTCCTTGCCATTAATTTGCCCCGCAAGTTCTACGTACTCATCGTGCAGACGCGCCCGCTTCCTCTCCCTGTCACCGACTAACTTTTCCGCTGTCTTTACCGCAGCCGCAGTCGCCGGTAAAGCCAGCCCTTTGGGTAAAAGATAGTGCCTTGCATATCCATCGGAAACCTCTTTAATATCACCCTTCTTTTCTTTAGCTGAAACATCCTCTAAAAAAACTACTTTCATACTGGTTAACATAACTCCTTTCGTCATTATCAATAGCTGTTTAACTATTATTATACAGAATAATTACATTGAAAATTATACGTTCACCTCCGCTAAGGACAACTCCATAAGGTACTGAACTAAGCTTAAATAATTGTCGTTGAGGAATATTTACCTGGCCGGGCATTAAGGTATTGATCCATATGAAATAGGTTCAACACCGCGGTTGCCGGATACATCACCCTCACCGGAAAACAGTTTAAATCCTTTTAATCATTGCAGTCAAGGACAAATCTATTTGGCTCCGCGGTGTCCGGCTGTATTATTCAATTTGTAGTAAGCACAGACAGTTGTAACCGAGATAGGTCCCGTCAACGTGCCAGCATACGTTCAATTTCTTGACATTAAACGTATGGCAACATATAATGAGCCAAATACGTAATCGATTCTGCTGAAATGCAAATTAATACCGCACAGCTCCGGAAAGAGCCGGTTGGAGCCGAGCGAAATTATAAAATAGATGAACTTGCCGGCGAAAATAATGACAACCGCGTATCAGGCGAAGTAAGTCTTATACGCACCAATCGCGGAATACTTGTGACAGGCAAGCTTGACGCAGATATAAAAGGAATATGCTCACGCTGCCTTGGAGAAGCTTATAAGCGAATTACGTTCCATATGGAGGATGAGTATTTCCCCCTTATAGATATTATTTCGGGTGTCCACCTTCACCCCGCGCCTGAGGATTTTATTATAGATAATTCTCATGTACTTGACTTGAATGAAGCGATCAGACAATATATTATTATGTCAACACCTACCAAGTTATTGTGCCGGCCGGATTGCCCGGGTATATGCCCTGTATGCGGCCATGAGTTAGCCAGGGGCAATTGCAGCCATACCAGCGGGTCCAGTGATCACCGGTGGGATAAGTTAGAACAATTGAAAAAGGAGAGCAAAGTATAAATGGCACCACTTCCTAAGAAAAAATATCCAAAAGCGCGTCAGGGCAAAAGGCGCAGTCATCTTGCTAAGACCCCGGCATCATTTATTGAATGCTCGCGTTGCCATGCTACGAAATTGTCCCACCAGGTTTGCCCGGCATGTGGAACTTATGACGGCAGGGAAGTAATTGAAGTTAAAGGCCCGAAGAAAAAGCGTAAATAATTATTCTGCGATGTGTGCTGATTTGGTAAAGCAAGGAGGGAAATAAATGGTCGAAGATGTAAAAGTGGCCTATGTATTTCCGGGGCAGGAGTCGATCAAGGTCGGGATGGGGCTAGACTTTTACGTCCATTATACTTCCGCGCGGGAAGTATTTGAGGAAGTCGATAAGGCCCTTGGATTTCCCCTGTCGAGATTATGCTTTGAAGGTCCGGCGGAGGACCTCTCTCAAACCATGAACGCCCAGGCTGCTATTATGACCGTCAGCATGGCCTGCCTGAAAGCCGGTGAAGAGATGAGCGGCGGCGCTTTGCCCCCTCCCACACTGGTAGCCGGCCATGGTTGCGGAGAGTATGCAGCGCTGGTGTCCGCGGGTGTGATGACACTCGCTGACGCGGTGCGCCTTATCCGCGAACGCGGCAGGCTTATGAATGAAGCGGGCCGCCGGAAACCGGGCGGAATGTTGACCATGGATATCGATAAGGATACTGTCGAAGGCGTTTGTCTCACCACAGGTGTTGAGATGTCCAATATCAATGCGCCTGAAATTATCGTTGTCAGCGGAGAGGATCATAAGCTTGCCAAAGCCAGAAGGCTGGCACAGGTAAAAGGCGCCCGGCGCATTATTCCTGTGAAAGTCAGCGGCGCATTTTATTCTTCGTTGATGGAGCCCGCCCTTGACGGTATGATCAACGCCGTAGCACAATTTCAATATCAAACACCCACGGTCAACGTTGTATCCAACGTTACAGCGCAACCCATGCACTCGCTTGAGGCGATCAAAGAGGATTTGATCAGCCAGGTAGTACATTGCATCAAATGGCAGCAGTCGGTGGAGACAATGCTCGCGCGCGGCATAACAACCTTCTTTGAAGTTGGACCGGGCGATGTCTTAACCAAGTATATTAAACTTATCAGCCCGGGTGCGCTTATCTTTAATCTCAGCAACGCTGAAACCACCAGCGAGATAGTCAAGTGGCGCAAGGGCGGCAGATTTTAATTCAAAGCTACTGCCAGCATTGCCTTGATATGCCGATAAAAGTATGCCCATAAGCCACAGGCATATAGCCAGGATAGTTGCTCTACAAACGCTCTTTGAATTGGAGTTTGCAGCAAACAGTCCCGAATCTATCCTTGAGCGTACAATTGAAACTAAAGCCCTGACAGGAGAAGCCGCAGCGTTTGCCGCCGGGTTAGTTAACGGAGTTCTCGCTAACAGGCAATTACTGGATGATACTATCCGCCGCTTCGCCCCCACATTCCCGGTTGACCAGCTTTTCGCCATGGACCGTACTATTCTCCGCCTTGCACTATATGAAATCCTCATCGCCAAAACAGCTCCCCCCAAAGTGGTCGTCAATGAGGCAGTCGAACTTGCCAAGGAGTTCGGCGCAGATACTTCTCCCAAGTTCATTAATGGTGTGCTGGGTTCTGTGATAACTGATATACACAGGTCGGCGCAATAATCGGATTGAAAGATACGGCAGCCAAATCGTATAATTTACCCGGAGTTGCTAATGGCCAGGCTATTCGAAAAGATTAAGAATATACTTATTGATGAACTGGGCGTGGATTCAGCTTCAATCGAGCCATCCGCCTCTTTCATCGATGACCTTAACATGGATCCGGATGATCTGGCCGAATTCCTTACAGCTATCGAAGACGCTTTCAGCAAGCCTGGCAACAAGTTTGAGATACCTGAAAAGGACGCCGATAACCTGGTCACGTTGCAGGACCTGGTGGACTACTTGCAGGAAGCCGGCGTGGAAGATTGAGCACGTTACCAATCTCAGACGGGATGGCGCTTGACAGCCAGTTCGCTAATCAATTCTTTCAACATCATTTTCCAGCCGTTACCCGCATGTTGAATATCCAGTCTTATTTGTTTATTGCCTATCCTTACGGCTTTTTGCCGTGCTGCTTTCAATAGCTGCATATTGATTTCATCGGCGTTGTAGAGTGAAATTGTGATTGTTTCCTGGTCCCTGAAAATAGACTCGGCGCCAGCTTCCTGAGCCAGCTTTCTTAATTCAACCACATAAAGCAGGTTGGCCACTTCCTCGGGCGTCTCGCCAAAGCGGTCAATTAGTTCTAACGCTATATCGTTAACCTCACTCATCTCAGTGATTTTGGCCATACGCTGATAAATATTGAACCGGGCCCGGGTATTTTCAATATAGTATTCCGGGATAAAAGCAGGAATTTTCAAATCTATAGATACAGCCGGCTCTTCGACTTTGCTTTTTATCACGCAACCATCTATTTTTGCTTTTATTGCCTCGACTGCTTCCGCTAATAGCCGGCAATAATAATTGAATCCCACTGTCGCAATATTTCCGCTTTGCTCCACTCCCAGCAGATTACCCGCCCCGCGGATTTCCAGATCTTTCATAGCTATGGCAAATCCGGATCCCAACTCCGTTGCCTGCGCAATCGTTTTCAACCTCTCCCTGGCCTGTTCCGTCATGTTCTTCTCTAAATCGAATAAAAAATAAGCATAGGCTGTATTTGCTCCCCTTCCTACCCTTCCCCGCAACTGGTACAGTTGAGTCAATCCCAGCCTATCGGCGCCATCCACGATAAGCGTATTAACATTTGGCATATCCAGCCCGGACTCGATAATGGTAGTTGTCAACAGGACATCGGTGTCCCCAGCTACAAAATCTGCCATAATTTTCTCCAGTTTGTCTTCATCCATCTGGCCATGGGCGATCGAGAGGCGGGCTTCAGGCACCAATTCCCCCACCTTTAAGGCCAGCTCGTTTATGCTGTGCACCCTGTTATGCACAATAAATACCTGGCCGTCCCGCTCAAGTTCGCGTAAAACTGCGTCTCTCACCAGCTTGCCATTGAATCCGCCGACATGCGTAATTACAGGCAAGCGGCTTTCCGGCGGTGTTTCGATCGTGCTCATATCCCTGATACCTGAGAGAGCCATATGCATGGTACGTGGTATAGGCGTAGCGCTTAAGGTAAGAACATCAACAGTCTGCCGCATCTTTTTGAAATATTCCTTGTGAACGACACCGAAACGCTGCTCTTCATCTATTATGACAAGACCAAGATCTTTGAATACCACATCCTTTTGCAGCATCCTGTGTGTACCAATGCAGATGTCATAGTAACCGTCAGCGAGTTTATGGATTATATCTGACTGCTCTTTTTGAGAGCAGAATCGGCTTAGAGAAGTTATTTTTACAGGGAAAGGCCTTAACCTCTCACTGAAAGTATTTAGGTGCTGCTGGGCCAATATCGTCGTCGGCACGAGCACAGCTACCTGCCTGCCATCCATCACTGCTTTAAACGCAGCGCGCAGCGCAATTTCAGTCTTCCCGTAGCCAACATCGCCACACACCAGCCTGTCCATAGGCCGCGGCGACTGCATATCGGACTTCACTGCCGCGATGGCATCAAGCTGATCTCGTGTTTCAATGTAGGGGAACGAGGCTTCCAGTTCCTGCTGCCACAGCGTATCCGGCGAAAACGCCAATCCGCTTCCCACCTCCCGGCTCGCATACAACTCAACTAACTCCCCGGCTATTTTAGCTACGGATTCCTTTACTTTCTGTTGAGCCCGGTGCCACTCCTGGGAACCGAGACGGCTTAAAGAAGGCACCCTGTCACTACCACCTATGTAAAGGCTCACACGATCCACTTGATCAACTGGAACGTAGAGAGTATCGGACCCCGCGTACTGCAATACCAGATACTCTCTTTCTACGCCGTCAACGGCTTTCCGCGCTACCCCGGCAAAACGCCCGATCCCATGCTCAATATGAACGACAAGATCCCCTACGCTTATATCATTCAGTAACCAGTGATGGCGCACCGGCCTGGCTTTAGTAGCACGGCGCTGCTTTATTATTCCAAATAGCTCGACATCGGTAAGCAGCAACAATTCAACACTGAGCCGCCATCCGCCGTCCAGGGAACCCTTCATCAACGTCAGGGAACCTTCTCCCAGTAAAGCAGCGAGTGCGGCGGTTGGATATACGTCAATCCCGTGATCCAACAGCAATTCCCTTATTCGTTCAGCCTGCTGACTTACAATTAAAACCCTCTTATTTTCACTTCTCAATTCTGGCAGGCTTTCCACAAAGGCTGAAAACCTCTGTGCAAAGTTTGGAGCAGGCCGAAGCTGCAATTGGCGTTTCGCCATTTGTTCAACTTGATCCGTGTCCCAGTTGCTGAACTCGATCACATAACTCCGGCTGTCGATGCCGGCCCGGACTTCTTTCCAGGTAAAAAGCGCGGCTTCCAACCTGGAACCGTTGTCCGCATTATCTTCCCCTGATTTCGAGCGGTCTGCTCCCTCCGTAACCCTGGTGACCTCAGCTTCTAACTGGCCAAGATCATCAATAATCAAGATTGCATCATCCGGCAAGTAATCAAGTAAGCTGGCTGTCAACAGGGGCGCCTGCTCCAAAGCCGGCAATATTGTCAGCGAGAAAAGCATTCTGTCCGAACGCTGCGTCCGCGAATCAAACTCTCTTACACTTTCGATTTCATCACCGAAAAACTCTATCCTCACCGGCAATCCACGGCCCCCGGGGAAAATGTCGATTATGCCTCCTCTCTTGCCAAAGGTCCCGGGAATTTCCACCACCTCCTCATATCCGTATCCCAGTTTCTGTATTTTTTCAAGCAGCAGCGACTGCTTGATTCTCATGCCGTTTTTTATCTCGATGGTGCTGTCAAGCAAGGCATCTTCACCTATACATTTGCCTGATAATGAAAGCGCGCTGGTCAGTATAAAAGGGGCGGGTTTATCTGCATTCCCACCGGCTTTATACCGGGACAGCAGTGAAAGTATTTTGACCCGCTCAGAATTAACTACCGGATCAGAGGATGCCGGACTTCCAGACAGGTCTATATCAGGAAAGAAATCGACATCAGAATCGGCCCGCAACCACAGTTTAACTTGCTCAAAGTGTCTCCGTGCCAATTCCGGGTGCGCTGTAATAAAAAGAACCGGCTTACCTAAATTGGCATAAATAGCGGCAGCCATGAAACTGAAGGCCGTTTCGGGTAAGCTCAACTTTATTCTGGCTGCCGATTTTCCGGCTAATTGTGTGGCCAGCGTACTGAATTCCGGCAGCTTTTGAATTAGCGGGTTTAATAAATACAGGTTCATAGCAAACACATTCAGGACTGCCCTTCGAGGGTACAGTCCTGGGTGGATTGTAGCACAGCAATTTGCAGGCCAACAAAGATTAATATATCATCTTTAAAGCGTTTGGCTTTGTTTCCACAGATCATGCCGGATCCATTAAGATTGCGTAATATAATGAAAGACTCGAGACTTCAGGATGTGCTGCGCCTCTTTATCAGCCTGGCCGCCTGCTTCAGCGCCGGTTTCATCGGTTCCATTTTTACCGGGGACTCTGTCCGGAGTTGGTACACGCTTTTACTCAAGCCTTCCTTTACTCCGCCACCATGGTTATTTGCACCCGTGTGGTTTCTTTTATATATCCTGATGGGTATATCAGCCTTTCTTATCTGGCGAAAAGGCATCAGGAATTTCCAGGTTAAAGAGAGCCTGATAATATTTGTGATTCAATTATTTTTGAATATTTTGTGGTCGTATGCTTTCTTCGGCTTGAAATCATCCCTGTACGGACTCATCGCGATTGTACCGCTATGGACGGCTATATTGCTCACTATCATCAACTTCTACCGTGTATCCAGAACCGCTTCCTTCCTCCTGATCCCGTATATTATTTGGGTAAGCTACGCGACTGTACTTAATTTCGCTATCTATATATTGAATCCGTAGCCGTGGTATAACCCCTGCAAGTATGACCGCAAAGGCGGCTACCGTATCGGCCGGGCCAGCCGTACCGGTATCACCCATTTATTTTCTTTCACTTAATCGCATAAAAGCCGGCCTGCAGATATGAAAACCACAGCAATTCAACTATTTTAAATCCAGTTTCCCTTAAAAGTGAGAGGTGCTCTTGTATGGTTACAGGGAAGTACTCGATGCCAAACCGCCTGATGTGACTTTCTGCGGCCCCGGCTGATTTGCCTTGCTCTATTTGAAAACGTTGCCAATTTGCCAGGCCGATTTCTGTTCCGGCCGCAGTCATCGGCCTGATATTTTCAAAAGTAATGTAAAGCCCCCCTTCCCTGAGCAGTTGGAAACACTTCCCGGTAGCATTTTTCCTGCCCTCCACGTCCAGGTAATGATGACAGAGTACGGCGGAGATGACATCAGGGCTTTCGCCCCCGGGCAACGATATCTCCTGCGTTCCACATGGTCCATAAATCTTATAATCTACCACGGCGGCGTCATGCATCTTCTGTTTTGCTTCTTGCAGCATCTCACCGGATGGGTCTGCCAGTATAAACCGGGTACGCGGAAACACCTTTGCAGCCTGGCTGACGAGATTACCGGTACCGCACCCGGTATCCAGCCACAGGACCGGATCCCTGCCGGTTGCCCTGACAAGGTTTATTATCTCCAGATTAAACGTCTGATAGTATGGGATAGTCGCGGTTATGTGACTATCATATAACTTTGATGAACCTTTCTCCGGTTTTCCACCTTTAAACATTTTTTATTTCCTGAACCGGTACTTTGCTTAGCTATCTTTTTGATACGGTTAACGGCGTTGCCTACTTTCAATAACAGGTTTCAGCTATTATAATTCAATTGCTGGAGAAAAGTTCATAACATGAAAATCGTTGTTCATGGAATAGCCTGCGGGGATAATTAGCTGTTTATGGATTTAAACATCTATATACCCATGCTGGAAGACCTCATAGAAAGGGCTCTCGATGAAGACCTGGCAGGAGGGGACATTACTACCGACGCTCTAATTCCCCCTCACAGCAAAGGAAAGGCCGCTTTTATAGTTAAAGCACACGGCATACTGGCAGGTATCGATATAGCCAGGCTCGCTTTTTTTAAGATTGATCCTTTCCTGAAATTCTCTATCTTGATCCAGGATGGGAGCAGGGTCAAACCGGGAGAGATAGTCGCGTCGCTGGTGGGCAGCATACCCGGCATATTGAAAGGTGAGCGCACGGCCCTGAATTTTCTTCAGCACCTCAGCGGGATAGCCACGCAAACGTCTTTATACGTTAAGCAGATAGAAGGACTGCCCGCCAAAGTTCTGGATACCCGTAAAACCCTGCCGGGACTACGTATGCTGGAAAAATACGCGGTATCAGTAGGAGGAGGCGCCAACCACCGCATGAACCTGGGAGATATGGTACTTATTAAAGACAACCATCTGGCTATTCTGCGCCGGCAGGGCTTCAGCATCGGCGATATCGTCCGGCAGGCGCGGGATAAAACTCCACGCGGGATTAAAATCGAGATAGAAACGACGAATCCACCGGATGCACTTGAAGCCGCAGAAGCAGGCGCCGACGTCGTTATGCTGGACAATATGAGCCTGGAGGAAATGCGGCACGCGGTATCATTGATTAATCATAGAGCTATAGTCGAAGCCTCGGGTGGAGTAAACCTGAATACCATACGTGCAATCGCTGAAACAGGTGTTGATTGGATTTCTGTCGGAGCACTGACACATTCTGCCGGCGCCCTGGACATCAGCATGAAGCTGGCCACCTAACCAGTTGGTAAATTTGTGACCGCGGTATGCGGGCTAGGTTCCAACACGTATATATCTCCCTGATTCAATGGTGATGGTCATGCACATGCTCATGACGATGTATCAATTCCTTATGCCGGTGCGAATGCTCATGAATAAGATTGGCATTAAGAAGAAAATCACGGTCAGAAAGCACTGCCTCAGGCTTATCATCAGCGATGACATCATGTTCTGACCCTATTACAAGCACGCGGGTCGCCAACTCTTCCACTATGTCCAGGTCCTGTGTGCTGAATATCAGGATCTTATGTTCGTCCGACCATTCCAATAGAAAATCGATCAGATTTCCCTGACTTCTGGGATCCAGCCCGGTGGTAGGTTCGTCAAGCAGTAATACCTGAGGACGCAGAGATAAAACGGAAGCAATAGACACTTTCTTTTTCTCTCCGCCGGACAATAGGTAAGGCGGACGCTCTTTAAGCTGCGCTATGTTAAGCAATTGCAGGGCGTCCAGTCCCCTGGATATTATCTCTTCCTTTGGAATCCCTAACTGGAGCGGGCCAAAGGTCACCTCATCCCAAACTGTCGGAG
>CAIMUM010000126.1 GCA_903844685.1 uncultured Dehalococcoidia bacterium | reverse complement strand
GTGCTTAAAGACAAGGAAATTCTGCAAATCGCCGGGCTGGGAATGAAAATTGAGCAGCATTATGGTAGCCCGCAGGATACTGAATGGGCAATTGAAGGTAATAAAATCTTCATGCTTCAGTCCAGACCGATAACCACCCCAATTAGTTCTGTGAAGGTAGAATCGGAAAAACCAGAGGAGGAGAGCAAGGAATTAATCAGGGGACTCGGGGCCAGCCCGGGTCGCGGCAGTGGAGAGGTACGTGTGCTTGTCTCTCCGGATAAGGATAATGGATTCGAGAGTGGGGATGTGCTGGTCGCTGCGATGACAACCCCTGATTGGGTGCCCCTTATGATGAAAGCGTCTGCTATAGTTACTGATGGCGGCGGCGTGACGTGCCACGCCGCCATCGTATCCCGTGAAATGGGCTTACCTTGTGTTGTGGGGACGAGAAATGCTACCAAGGTACTGCAGGACAAGATGCTCGTTACAGTGGATGGAACTCATGGCACTGTCTATGAAGGCAGATTGAAAGAGGACAAGAAGGCTCAAGACAAGGGAACAGAAGTAATAGCTAAATCGGCCCCTATTGTCACTGCGACAAAGCTGTATGTCAACCTTGCTATGCCGCATGAAGCTGAGAGGATAGCCAAGGAGGATGTTGACGGTGTCGGATTGCTCAGGGCGGAATTTATGGTCATCGATGCCTGCGACGGCATACATCCACGGCAGTTGATTGAGGAAGGCAAGAGCAACCAGTTTATCGACGCCATGGTCAGAAAACTGCGCATTTTCACCCGCGCCTTCTATCCCAGGCCGATTATTTACAGGGCAATCGATTTCCGCACCAATGAATTCCGCAACCTGCGTGGCGGTGACAAATATGAAACCGTCGAACAGAACCCCATGATCGGGTTCCGCGGATGCTACCGGTACATCCTGAACCCCGACCTCTTTGAGCTTGAATTGAAGGTCATACAGAAGGTCAGGGAACTCGACAAGAACCTTCACCTGATGATCCCCTTCGTGCGCACGCTATGGGAATTTAAACGCTGCAAGAAGCTTATAGATGACAGCGGACTTGGTGATGATAGGGATATGCTGCTATGGGTAATGGCTGAGGTGCCCTCCGTGATTTACTGGCTTGAAGACTACGCTAAAGCTGGTATTAACGGTGTTTCGATTGGTTCAAATGACCTCACCCAGCTAATTCTTGGCGTGGATAGGGATAGTGAAATATGTGCCCCGCTGTTTGATGAACGCGACAAGGCGGTGCAGGAGGCTATTAAATCTATTGTGAAAACCTGCCATAAGATGGGCATAACCTGCTCGATTTGTGGCCAGGCGCCTTCCTACTACCCTGACTATGCAGAAAGGCTGGTAGAATGGGGCATTACATCTGTGTCAGTAAACCCGGATGTCATTGACAGAGCGAGGCACAACGTTGCGGCGGCCGAACAGCGCATGCTGCTCAAGCTGGCGCGCAAAATGACTGTGAGCGAAGAGTAGTATAATTAAATAGGCGGCGATAATTGCAGGGTAACTGCTATTTAGCACGGCAGTTATCCTGCTTTTTATTGAAATGAATAATTTACGCAACTTCTGCATTATTGCCCATATCGACCACGGTAAGTCTACTTTAGCTGACCGGATACTGGAACTTACCGGCATGGTCCGCAAAACGAGCATGGACCAGATGCTGGACAGCATGGATCTCGAAAGGGAAAGGGGCATAACAATCAAAGCCAAGTCGGTCAGGATACCTTATAAGGCCAGGGATGGTGGTGAATACATCCTGAACCTGATTGACACACCGGGACACGTGGATTTTAATTACGAGGTTTCGCGCAGCCTGATGGCCTGCGAGGGCGCCGTGCTGCTGGTGGACGCCACACAGGGCGTGGAAGCCCAGACCATTGCCAATGCCAACCTGGCGCTGGAAGCCGGTTTGAAAATCATACCTGCAATCAACAAGATCGACCTGCCCGGCGCTATGGTGGATGACTGCTGTTTGCAGTTGTATTCTATGCTTGGCCTGAGCATCGAGGACATTTTGCTTGTCTCGGCCAAGGACGGCACAGGTGTGATCGAATTGCTTGAAGCGGTAGTGGCGAGGGTACCTCCTCCTTCGGGAAGCGCGGATACTCCTTTGAAGTGCCTGATCTTCGACTCGTTTTACGATGCCTACCGCGGTGTCATTCCACACCTGAGGATATTCACAGGAAGCTTAAAGGCGGGGGACAAAATACTGATTAAATCCACCGAGAAGATATATGAGGTCGAGGAAGTCGGGTATTTCAGCCTCGGCCTGGCCCAGTGCCCCGTGCTGCAGGCGGGTGAGGTCGGATATGTCGTGGCGTTGATCAGGAACGCGGGCGAAATACATGTGGGAGACACCGTGGTTTCGGCCGACCACCCTGAGGAATTAGCTATACCAGGTTTCAGGATGGCGCAGTCCATGGTGTATTGCGGCGTTTATCCCATTGTGACCAGCGAATACGGCAAACTGGGCGCAGCGCTGGAGAAATTCAAACTTAACGATTCGTCCATTGTTTTCGAGAAGGAGAATTCGGCGGCGCTGGGTTACGGATACCGCATGGGCTTCCTGGGCATGCTGCACATGGAGATAGCTCTGGAAAGGCTGAGGCGTGAATATGAACAGGATATCATTGCCACCATGCCCTCGGTAATCTACAAGGTTTTCTGCAAGAACGGAGATATTTTGATGCTGGATAACCCTTCTAAGTTCCCGCCCGAGGGGAACATCGGCCACATTGAGGAACCGATCATCAGGACCAGGATAATTGTTCCATCTGCTCATATCGGTCCCTGCATGGAACTGGCTGATGCCAAGCGCGGCGCCCTGGTAGGCATCGAGCATCCCGACGACCGGCGGGCCATACTTATCTACGACCTGCCGCTGGCGGACATGATAACCGATTTCTACGACCGGCTTAAAAGCGTCAGCCACGGGTACGCCAGCATGGATTATGAGCTGAACGGCTACCGTGTGGGTGACCTGGTCAAGGTCGACATAATCGTAAATAACGGGATAGTCGACGCGCTCTCGTACATCGCGCCCAAGGAAGGCGCCACGGTACGTGGCAGGGCGCTTATACATAAGTTGAGCAAGACTATCCCCAAGCATCTTTTCAAGATACCTTTACAGGCAGCTATCGGGGCACAGGTGATCGCACGCGAGGACATCTTCCCCATGCGCAAGGACGTGCTGGCCAAATGTTACGGCGGCGACATAACTCGTAAACGGAAGCTACTGGAAAAGCAGAAAGAGGGCAAGAAAAAGATGAAGATGGTGGGTTTTGTTGAGGTGCCGCAGGAAGCCTTCCTGTCCCTGATGAAAATAGAGGATTAGGCGGGCGACATGCCGGGTTTATATGTGCATATTCCCTTTTGTGTACGAAAGTGCTGCTACTGCGATTTCTATTCAGAAGCGGGCAAGCTGCATTTGCTGGACGATTACCTGAAGGCGCTGCTGACGGAGGCAGAGCAGTACCGCGGACTGACCTTCGATACCCTTTATATCGGGGGCGGTACGCCGAGTATATTGGGCGCTGCCGCGCTTGACCAGATGATGCGAGGATTATCCGGTTGCCTCGGCCTTTCTGACCTGAAGGAAGCGACTATCGAGGCCAATCCGGATACTGCGGGTAGCGAATTTCTGGGGGCTGCTGCTGCCTGCGGGATAAGCCGTCTCTCGATCGGCGTACAGTCATTAAATAATGATGAGCTCAGCAGGTCCGGCAGGCTGCATAATGCCGCGCAGGCCTTAAAGGCAATCGATATGGCGTCTGGATGCGGCTTTGATGACATTTCAGCGGATGTCATAGTGGGTCTGCCGGGTCAGACACCACAGAGCCTTGAAAACACCCTATGCAGCCTGCTGCACTCAAAAGTGACGCATATCTCGGCCTATTGCTTGTCGGTGGAACAGGGTACCGAATTTGCCAGGCATCCGCCGCCTGATCTGGCAACCGACGAGGAGCAGGCTGAGCTATTCGAATTTGCCGCCCGTTACCTGAAAGAAAACGGGTTTGTGCATTATGAGATATCCAATTTTGCCCGGCCCGGCCGGGAATGCAGGCATAACCTGAACTACTGGCGGGGAGGTGAATACCTCGGCCTCGGGCCGGGCGCGGCGTCGCATCTCCGGGGGCGGCGTTTCAAGAATGCGCCCGACCTGCAGAAATACATCTTGAGACCGCTTGCGAATGGATATGAATCCGAAACGCTTGACGTGGAAAGCAAATTAGCTGAGGAAGCAATGCTGCGCCTGCGCCTACTGGAGGAAGGGCTGGACATTGCCGAACTGGAGGAGCGCTACGGGCGCAATAATATTTGCCGCCTGCATGCGAGGCTGACTAAACTGACGGACGCCGGGATGCTTGTTCGGGAGGGGACGCGGTACAGGCTGCCCTCTCCTATGGTGATGGTCTCTAACCGTGTTTTCACGGAGATTATCAATTGAACTGCCGGAGATTACGCTTTCTCGCCGGTTACCAGATGCCGGGGACCAGGGCTTTGCGGGCGGCAGGATAATCGGGGAAATGCTCGTGGTACCATTTGTGATGAGACACGGCGCGGGGCGCCAGGTTGGCTATGCTCCAGAGGGCGAAGCTCAGACCTGCCAGTGACCAGGTTGCCAGAGCCCAGCCTGACCAGATGAGTATCTCTCCCAGGTAGTTGGGGCAGGATATCCAGCGGTAAAGCCCGCCCTGCGGTATAAGGTAGCCGGTTTCTCCCTTTCTGCGCAGCAGCGCCAGGGTGTTGTCGGCCTGCCTGTTGATCACAAACCCGCAGATGAACACCGCCGTGCCGATAATAAAACGGGGGTCTGCCATCCATTGATTTGGGTATCCCCCTGAGAGTGTAAAGATATAGTAGCCGTTCAGCGACGCGTTGACCAGGTTGAAAAAGAGGCCGGAGAAGGCTATGGAAAGCGGCATTTTCTCATTTGAGCTTTTCAGGCTGAAAGGGTAGATAAAGGCGCGGTGTATATAATGAGCCTCCCAGAGCAGAAGGAAGACGGCCGTTGTGACCGATACCGGGGCCGTTCCCAGGATGAAACACAGGGCGAATATCAAAGGTGAACTGGATTCCATGATGATCCAGCCCAGCTTGCTGTCGAGCGACAATCCCCATCCGCTCCTGATGTGCCGTCCATAAGGGGCAACTATGAAGAAAAGGCTGATAAAAATAGCCGGAGACAGCACCAGCCAGATTATCAGTATTACGTTGAAAAGCAGGTTGGAAGTCATGGTTTCACCTATTCTTTAGGTAACCGTTGTCTTTGAACCATTGTATGGTATCGCTCAGCGTTTCCCTGATTGGGCGTGGGGCATAGCCGAGTTCTGATGCCGCCCTCTCGTGGCTGATGTTGCGGTTGCTGACCAGCGCATTCAAGGAAACGCTGGTAAAGATTGGCCTGGTACCGGATAATCCTAAAGCTGCCGTTATGACGGGAGCACAGGCCCTGGCCACGGACATCGGGCAGATCAGTGTGGGGGCCCTGTTGCGCATAATCTCAGCGGCTATGCTGGCGATTTCACGCATTGACAGCCAGTGGCCGGACAGCAGGTATTTTGAGCCGGCGGCAGCCATTTCTTCAGCTTTAATAGCGCATTCCGCTACGTCCCGGGCGTCCACCCAGTCGAAGCCGCCCTCGATCAGGACGGGCATTCTTCCTGAAGCAATTTGGATAAATGCCTGTCCGAAGTGGGAAGGGCGGTAGTCGAAAGGGCCAACGACCCCCGTGGGATTGATGATGACGGCATCGAGCCCTTCGCCAACCGCCTGGCGCACCAGTTTTTCGCCGGCTGCCTTGGAGCGGTCATAAGGTGGGGCATGAGGGGATGAAATATAGGGTCGTGACTCATTGATGGGGGTGTCAAGAGGTTCGCTGCAGTGCGCGTGAATGGTGCTGAAATGCACCAGGCGCCTTACACCGGTGCGCCGGCAGGCTTCAATGACATTCCGGGTGCCTTCGATATTGACTGCGGCACAGCGGCGCCAGTCGTTCATCCTCAGTGAAATATGAGCAGCCAGGTGATACACCACCTCGGCGCCGCGGAACGCGGCTGTCAATGAGTCCAAATCGCTTACGTCACCCTGGAGTAAATCAACCGGAAGGCTCTCTAAACCCAGGTTGCGCGCATGTGATAACGCGCGCACCTGCCTGCCTCTGGAGATAAGGGCTCTGGTGAGGTTAACTCCTATATGTCCGGAGGCGCCCGTTATGGCAGTCAGCATGGTTTTAGAATGTAGCTCGAGATATTAATGGCACAGTTTAAGTATCCCATCACTGTATGTCAACCTGCTATGACCTTTATTAAAATACGTTAACGATATAATTGATCCGATAAGAAGAATTGATAATACACTATTATGTTGTTATGATAAATGACATGATGACAAGCTCAGCTGTCACACTCGATGATATATTCAATCCCGGCAGCGTAGCGATAGTAGGGGTTTCACCGCAGAACTGGATGACATTTGCAGCTTTCGCGATTTATTCGTTAAAGGAAGCAGGATTCCCCGCAATCTACCCGGTTAATCCGAAATATACGGAGGCCTACGGGTTGCCATGTTATCCATCTGTCTCAGCCATCCCGGGCAGGGTTGACCATGTGATGGTGTGTGTTCCTGCCGAAAGGTCGCTGGATATCCTTGATGATTGTGCCGGTAAAGGGGTGCAGTCCGTACACTTCTTCACGGCCGGCTTTAGTGAAAGCGGTGAGAAAAAACGCATCGAATTGGAAAGGTCCATGCTGCAAAAGGCCCGCGCTGGCGGGTTTCGCATTATCGGTCCCAACTGCACAGGCCTTTACGTCCCCAGGGCGCACTTAACCACCGCTACCCGCCTGCCGATGGAGCCCGGAGGAATTGCCTTTCTATCGCAGAGCGGGGGCCATTCCCAGGATATGCCACTCCATGCCGGGGCCCGTGGCCTGCGCTTCAGCAAGGTCATAAGCTACGGCAACGCATTGGATATCGATGAATGTGAGCTGCTGGAGTATTTTACCGGTGATCCCGAGACAAAGATTATTGCCGCATATATCGAAGGCGTCAGGGATGGCAGCCGCTTCCGCAGCGTATTGGAGAAAGCGGCGCGGGTCAAGCCGGTAGTGGTTTACAAGGGCGGCACGACTGATGCTGGCCTGCGCACGGCCATGAGCCACACGGCCAGCATGACTTCCTCGGTAAAAGTCTTTCAGGCGATCTGCCGGCAGGTCAACACCATTCAGGTGGGAGATATTCAGGAGATGATAGATGTGCTGGTCGCCCTGAGTTTTGCCACGCCATATCCTGCCGGGCGCGGTATAGCGGTGTTGGGCGTGGGCGGCGGACCCAGCGTTGAGGCTGGTGACCATATGGATAAGGTCGGCCTCCAGCTTACCGCGTTATCGGGAGAGGCCCAGGCGGAACTGAAGAAATTCCTGCCTAATGACGGGGGCATTTTCACCAACCCGCTGGACGCTACCAATCTGGTATTTCCAGATGTGATTTATCAGACCATGAAGGCGGTCGGCAGATCGCCTTCGATTGACATAATGATGTACCACATGGGCTTTCACCCGGTAACCAGGTGGGGCGAAGGAAGGTTCGCCAACGATTTCTTCCTGAAGCCGGCCGCCGAGGCAATGCAAAAAGCGGGCAGGGAAATGCATAAGCCGGTTATTCTGGCGCTAAACCCTGCCTCCGACGCTGCTGGTACAGACGAGCAACTCAAGGTCCAGTCGGGGTTTGTTGAAGCCGGGCTGCCTGTATTCCACTCGATAGAAAAGGCCGGTCTGGCCATGGCCAGGGTTGAGGCCTGGTGGAGGAGATTTAACAGGGCTTAATTATTATTGAAGGAAAACATAATGCAGCCGCAAAACCACAAGGCCGGTCCATTAGACAGCCAGCTTGATGACCTGGGCAAGCGCATCAAAATGCTTGAGGAAACACTTGCCCAGTTAAAAACGCTTGACTCGACCCTCCACGAGATACAATTCATCCTGTATAGCTATGTTGAAAAGACAAAGGAAGGAGTCGTGCTCCTCCAGGATGAGATAGTGGTATGGGCCAACCAGGCGGCCTGCGACATATTGGGTTATAAATTGGAAGAGGTGATAAATAAATCTGCAATTGACCTGGTTCATCCCAAGTACCGCAAGCAACTGTCGGCCCGCTTCGTGATGGTGCAGGCGGGGGACGAGATACCTGCCGGTGTGCTGTGGCCCTTCATCAGCAAAACCCGCGAGATAAAATACGTCAGGCCTTTCAGTTACCGCGTCATGTACATGGGGCGGCCGGCCATCATGGCATTTTTCTATGACGTGACCGAGGATAAGAAGCTGCAGGACGATCTGGCGATGAGGGCAGAAATGCTTGAACTTGTTGATGAATTGGTATTTGTGCTGGATGTGAGGGGGAATATAACATATGTCAACAGAGCTATGCACGAGTCCCTGGGATATACACGGGATGAGATGGTTGGGCGGAGCATTCTTGATTTTCACACTAAAGATCACCAGGAAAGGGTCAAACTCCGGTTGAAATTGGCTACACCTACAAGCCAGGGCAAATATAAGACGGTGTACGTGGGTAAAGATGGTATTATGGTTACGGCATCCTCGAGTGGTAAGGTTATCAACCTTAACGGCAAGCAGTATATTCTCGGAGTGGCCAGGCCACTCGATCCTCAGGATGCACCAATATAAAAGCTACGGACCTTATGCAAATGTGGGCATGATTGGTCCAAACCAGTTGCTTTTCTACAGATATCAAAGAGACCCGTTAGTGTACGGAACGTACAAATTAAGGGACTTTAAGTAGTGAAAATGAAACTGATTCACCCGTTGTGGACCCATCTGCCGGCATT
>CAIMUM010000125.1 GCA_903844685.1 uncultured Dehalococcoidia bacterium | reverse complement strand
GCCCACGTACCTGTACGAAAGCCCGTTTTTTATATCATGGTTGCCCGGTATCACGTACACTTTCTTGCCGGCGGCCTTCAACTGGGCCAGGTAGCCGGCCACCACATCATGCGATGATTTCTCCCCGTCCTTGGTCAGGTCACCACACACCAGCACGATATTGGACTTGAGATCCTTGATGGCAGCAAGTGCTGATTCAATTATCTCCGGGCTTTCCCGTATCAGCTTGTTGTCATTCGCCACGTAGGCCTCGAAAGCCTTCCCCGTCGTTCCCAGCGATGTATCAAAGACATGCGGATCGCTGAAAACCACGAAACTTGTTTCCGGGTAGTCCGGGGCCTTGGCCAGCAGCGAAACCAGTGATTTGTCGGTCTCGTACTTGAAGGATGGTTGGGATGCGCAGGCCGCCAGGCTTGCGATCAGAACGAGAACAAAAACTACCTGGACTATTGCGGGTAACCGTTTTACCTCCTTCATAACCTTGTCACCTCCACTGTTAATACCGCGTAATGTTTATTGGGCTTAATATACAACATAGCGGCTGTTTGAGGCAAGCATATGCATAGTTAACCGTTATTCTGTTTCAACACAACGCGGTAACCCGGCCTACAACAGCGGATTCATCACCCTTCCCACGAAGATGACCGACCCCGTCTTGATATCCCTGATAAGAAAAATGAAAGGGTGGTCCACTGTTACCTCCAGCGGCATTACCGGCATGGCGGTAGCCCGCATGATGACGGCTGTAGCAGCCGCGGCCTCGGTGCCAGATTCATCGACCGACACGAAAGCCTTGTGTACCACCTCGGATATGGAGAGTTCCCGGTTCCCCGTCATGCCGGAGAAATCAGCCTGGCTGGAAAATGCGATGGGCATCCCCATGTCCGCCAGTACCTTGCCCAGGCTGAACTCGGACTCATATTTGAAGCTCGGCAGGCTGAGCGCAACCTGTTTGGGCGTAATCCCGTTTATGATTGAGGCCATTTTGCCTTCGTTCAACGACTTTTCGAATTCGGCGAATTTGCCCTCTTCGGGCACTAATACCACCATCTCGAGCTCACGCCCGTCGTAGGGAAGCGTAACCGCCTGGAAACCGCTGCCTTCGGCGTATCCCAGATGCTCGGTCTGGTGCATCATTGGCGCCTTGATAACAGATCCATCGGCCAGGTGAAAATCGGCCGGTTGCGTAGCGTTTTTCTCGAAATTGTTGGCCCAGGCGGCATTGAAATAGATAGCATTGGTCAGCACCAGCCTGGTCAGCGGATCGATGACGCCGGGCGGTATCAGGTCCTTGATGCGCTGCTCTGTCTGGTCTTCGACCCACTTGTTGATGGTTATGCGGGAATCATCCGGCGCCGTGCGGAAATCCAGCGTCCTGAGTCCCGTGCCGTAGTCCTCTGCCAGCAGGTCGAGATATTGCGCCAGGAAAGGATATCCTATCTGCCCCCAGATGGCATTGACGATATTTAAGCGGAAGCCTTTGCCATCTTTACCCTTGGCTCCCTGGCCTCGTCCCGACAGTTCCTGGTCAAGGCCGTTAAAGGCCGGGTGCAGGCGGTCCTGCGGCAGGGTGTAGTGCAGCGTTG
>CAIMUM010000124.1 GCA_903844685.1 uncultured Dehalococcoidia bacterium | reverse complement strand
GGCATCTGTCAGCAGATCTGCCCGAAAAAGGCCATAAGCCCCATTTCAAGGGAAAAGGTAAAGTGACAGTTTTGGACCGCGATAAACAGGATATTTTGATGGTCGGCGTCGGTGGCCAGGGCATAGTTTTGGCCAGCGATATCCTCGGGGATGTTGCCCTTGCTATGGGTCTGGACGTTAAGAAAACGGACACCCTGGGCATGGCCCAGCGCGGCGGGAGTGTAACCAGCCACCTGCGGATGGGCAAAAAGGTATGGTCACCGCTGATTAGCCCCAAGGAGGCCGATATACTCCTGGCTTTTGAGAAGCTTGAAGCGGCAAGGTGGGTAAATTATGTCAGGCCTGAAGGCACCGTCATCATCAATAACCTCGCCATACCGCCGCTGTCGATTTCGCTGGGCACACAAAAATACCCGGCGGACAGGGACATCCTCGCATCATTTAAACAAAGGACAGCGCGGATCCACCTGGTCGACGGGTCGAAGGAAACAGGCAGCCTCGGCGACATCCGCACCCTCAATGTCTTCATGCTCGGGTTCCTTTCGATGCTCATCCCCATTAAAATCGACCAGGATACCTGGAAGCAGTGTATCGCCCGGCGCCTGCCGGAAAAAGTATTGGGCCTGAATATGCGCGCCTTCGAAAAGGGGCGGGAGGTGGCAGCCAGTGTCAATCTCTGATAATGTCAGGAAGAGGATGGAGTCGGGGTCCTGGACCAGGCGCATGTTCGAAGAGGCCACGGTCTTAAAAAAGAAATACGGCGAGCACAACGTATTTGACCTGTCCCTGGGAAACCCGATAATCGAGCCCCCCGCGGAATTCAAGCAGGCGCTTAGAAAGCTCATCGAGCAGCCGCTGGCAGGCATGCATCGCTACATGGAGAATGCCGGGTATGAAGAGACAAGGAAGGCGGTGGCCAAACAGGTATCCCTGGAAAACAACCTTGAGCTGTCTTTCGGCGACATCATTATGACGGTGGGCGCGGCAGGCGCCATAAACGTGATATTAAAGACGGTCCTGGAACCGGGTGACGAAGTCATCGTATTTGCACCCTTTTTCATGGAATACGACAACTATATCGACAACCACGGGGGCAAGACGAGGATCTGCCCGACCGACGCTAAATTCCTGCCCGACCTGGATGCCTTTGAGAAAGCAATTAACAGCACAACGAAAGCGGTCATACTGAACTCCCCCAATAACCCGACAGGAGTTGTCTATCATGAAGATCTCCTCAGGCGGGTCGCTGAGGTGCTCAAAGCAAAAGAAAGGAAACTCGGCATCAACATATATTTAATCAGCGATGAAGCTTACAGCAGCCTTATGTATGACGGGCTTAAATATGTGCCCATTTTCAATATCTACCAGCGATGCCTGATAGCGACATCTCACTCCAAAGACCTAGCGCTGCCGGGAGAGAGGATAGGCTATATTGCCGTTCATCCCGCTATCGAAAACAAAGAGGAACTGGTCAACGGACTCATATTCTGCAACCGCATACTCGGTTACGTTAACGCGCCCGCGCTCATGCAGAATATCGTCCGCCACCTGCAGCATGTGACCGTATCGATCCCCGAATACCAGGAGAAGCGCGACTACCTGTATAATAACCTTATTGAGATGGGGTATGAGCTGGTCAGGCCGCAGGGCGCTTTCTATATGTTCCCCAGATCACCGCTGGAAAACGATGTGGAATTTGTACATGAATTGCAGAAGCAGAATGTTCTGACCGTGCCCGGCCGTGGCTTCGGCTGCCCCGGCCATTTCAGGATCTCGTATTGCGTTAACCACAAAACCCTCGAGGGAGCGCTCACCGGCTTCAAGAGAGCTGCCGAGCAGTTTAAACTCTCCTGATTACGGCGGTTACCCGCTGCAAACCGCCGGCTTCATGCAGTAACGATGACAGATACACGCACTATCCCGCAACTGATGCAATCAAATTATCTCAAATGGGGTGATAAGGTTGCCATGTGCGTAAAAAAACGGGGCATCTGGCACCGCTACACATGGTCCGAGTACTATAACAATGTAAGATATTTTTCACTCGGCCTGTTAAAGCTGGGACTGCAAAAGGGAGATGTGGTATGTATCATCGGGGACAACGAACCGGAGTGGTTCTGGGGTGAGTTTGCCGTGCAGGCTGCCGGAGGCATAGTTACCGGGGCCTTTGTCGATTCAATCCCTTCTGAACTGAAGTATATCGTCGCGCATTCATCATCAAAGTTTGCCATTGTCAACGACCAGGAACAGAGCGACAAATTCCTGGAGATCTGCGGCGAGTTACCCGACCTTAAGAAAATAATTTACTGGGACCCCAAGGGGTTAAACAACTACGAGGACCCCCTCTTGATCAGCTTTAACAGTGTAATCGAACTCGGCCGCGAATACGGTAAGGCCAATCCCGGCGCGTTCGAACAGAATTTACTGGATATGAAACCCGACGATACCGCCTTTATTTACTATACCTCGGGCACCACCGGTTTGCCCAAAGGCGCAATCGTGACCCACCGGGCCCTGGTGAATACGGCACGGGGCTTTGCAGGTATCTACCCGCTGGATGAAAAGGACGATTTAATCTCCAATTTCCCGGCGGCGTGGGTAGGAGACAGCTATTTTGCCACGATCCCTCACCTGCTGACCGGAGCACGGTTAAATTTCGCGGAGGAGCCGGAGACTATAGCTGAGGATACCCGCGAAGTCGGGCCCGACTTCGCCATTTACGGCCCGCGGCAATGGGAGAGCATCGTAAGCGAGATACAGGTAAAGATAACCGACGCGCATCCGCTGAAGCGTTTTTTTTACAGGTTGCTCATACCGGTCGGTTACAAGATTGCCGAAATGAATTTTGCCGGTAAAAAGCCAAACCTTGCGTGGAAGACGCTGCTTTTTATAGCGCATTGGCTCTTATTGCGGCCCTTAAAAGACCGGCTCGGCCTGAGCAAGGTCAGGTTTGCTGTAACAGGAAGCTCTGTCCTGAGCCTTGACACCTTTAAACTGATCCATGCTATAGGGATCGAATTAAGGCAGACCTATGCATCCACCGAGGCCGGTTTTATTTCGTCACACAGTAAAGGTGATATCGATTTTCAGAGCGTTGGGCGTCCTGCCAGCGGTGTTGAAGTTAGGCTCACCGGGGATGGGGAATTACTGGTAAGAAGTGATTGCACCTTCAAAGAGTATTTAAACGAACCTGAAAAAACCAGTAAAATCAAGATCTCCGGGTGGTGCCACACTGGGGATGCAGTGAATATCAACGAAAAAGGCCACCTGATATTTCTTGACCGCCTGGAGCACATGGGTACACTGAATACCGGAGCCAAGTACGCACCCCAATATATTGAAGGGCGCCTGCGTTTCAGCCCATATATCAAAGATGCAATGGTACTAGGGGGCAAGGACAAATCCTTTGTTGCAGCCATGATCAATATCGATTTCGCCATGGTCGGCAAGTGGGCTGAGCACAATGGGATCACCTATACCACTTTTGTCGATCTCTCACAGAAACAGGAGATCGCGGATTTGATACGCAACGATCTGGCCAGGGTCAACAGCTATTTACCCGAGCTGTCGAGGGTCAAAAGGTACATGCTGCTGCACAAAGAGTTTGATCCCGATGAAGCTGAGCTGACCAGGACGCGAAAATTGCGCCGTGAATTTATGGAGATGCGCTATAAGCCGGTTATCGATGCTATTTATACCGGAAAAGAAACTCTTACAGCCGATGCCTCGGTAACTTACCGGGACGGCAGGAAAGGGACCGTATCGACTATAATCAGGATATGGGATTTATAAGGTAAGAGGCCATGGAACTGCTGATTCAAAATATTGTTACCGGCCTGACTATAGGCATGATTTACGCGCTGATTGCGCTGGGATTTGCGTTGATCTGGAAATCCAGCGGGGTCGCCAACCTGGCCCTGGGTCAATTAGTGCTTATATCATCATGGTTCACTTATGGTATGCTCGTACAGCTTAAAATGCCTTTCCTTATCGGCATGCTGCTGACGATTGCTTTTGCCATAATTTTGGGCTGGCTGATTGAAAGGCTGGCCTTAAGGCCGCTTATCGGGCAGCCGATATTGTCTTTAATAGCAGTAACGCTGGGGCTTGCCTATTTTCTGGAAGGATTGACGGCCTTTATCTGGCCCCAGGGACAGGGTTATCTGCCCAAGGCCTTCTCCCAGGACTCGATCCAGATCGGCGCGGCAATGGTACAGCAGGAATTGCTCTGGGGAGCCGTCATCTCATTACTGCTTTTCATATTGCTTTCGCTATTCTTTAAATACCATAAAATGGGCATTGCCATGCGTGCAACAGCAGATGACCAATTGGCCATACAGGCCTGCGCCGTACCGGTCAACCGGATTTTTTCCATGTCATGGATTTTCGCCTGTATTGTGGCTGCAACAGGCGGAATTCTGATATCAAGTATTGCAGCCATTAACTACGGGCTTGTGGAAACAGGATTCAAGTCGTTTTCAGTGGTAATCCTGGGAGGTATGGAATCATTTTTAGGTTGCATAGTTGCAGGTCCCATCATCGGAATTTGCGAAACATTTGGAGGCTCGCTCTTCGGGTCCAGTGTCAAGGAACTGATTCCTTTCCTGATAATTATAATTGTTATCATGTTCAAACCCTTTGGCCTCTTCGGGGAAGAGCGGATTGAGAGGATATAGGATATGAGCCTTCCCTGCGGTACGAGAAATTACTCCTACAATACGGATATGGCGATCATCCGTACTAAAACCCAGTGGGTCATGTTTTCCCTGTTTTTACTGGCGCTGTTTACCCTGCCGTTCTATTTGCCGTCATCGTGGTTCGATATAGTCAATTCCATCGGTATTATAGTTATAGCTGTAGTTGGTCTCAATATCCTGATGGGCTATTGCGGCCAATTGTCCCTGGGGCACGCCGGCTTCATGGCCGTCGGCGCCTATACAACGGCTATACTTTCGCAAAGTATGCAAATGCCGTTCCTGGTATCCCTTATCTGCTCCGGGTTGTCAGCCGGGCTCATCGGCTTGATATTCGGTATACCTTCCTTACGGGTCAAAGGCTTTTATCTCGCCATCTCAACCATTGCAGCACAATTTATTATCATCTGGGTCCTGAAAAACTGGACAGGTGTCACGCATGGCGCAAACGGGTTGGATGTCATGCAGGCCTCCATCGGCGGCTTCATCTTTGATAGTGAGATAAAACAATTTTTCCTCATTTTTTCAGTTGCCGCTATCAGTGTCCTGTTCGCCACCAATCTGGCCAGGAGCCGTATCGGCCGGGCCTTTATCGCAGTCAGGGATAACGACCTTGCCGCTGCGGTCATGGGGATCAACATTTTCAATTATAAGCTGCTCGGTTTCTTCCTGGGTTGCTTTTTTGCCGGTATCGCAGGTTCCCTTTATGCACAGTACAAGGGACACATATCCTATGAAGATTTCACATTCCAGCAATCTATATTATATATCGGGATGCTCATTATCGGTGGCCTCGGCAGTTCGATCGGGCCCATTTTCGGCACGATAATCATCGAAACCCTGCAAAAATTACTTACAAATTGGGTCGCACCCTGGCTGGAGCAGACGATCACTTTTCTGCCTACGGGGTTTTCCTCCGGCCTGAACCTGATGTTATTCGGGTTAGTATTTATCCTGATCCTGATATTTGAACCGAGAGGGATAGCGCGTCTGTGGTCGCTATTCAAAGGTTCATACAGGCTCTGGCCATTTTCGTACTGAGTTTATTGACACGGCAGTTAATTTGTTATAATGCTTACTCTTTCATTAAATAGTGAGGAGGCAAAATGAAGAAGTATCAACTGGCAATATGTATTTCGCTGTTTATGGTCTTGAGCCTGGTTATCTCTGGCTGCAACCCGGCTGCCCCGGTAGAGAAGAAAGCCATTAAGGTGGGTTTCAGCATACCGCTCACCGGGGCGGCGGCCGAAAAAGGAGCTCCTATCGGCCAGGGTCAACTTGATGCCATGAAATACATCAATGACGAACTCGGCGGTGTGAACGGTAATAAGATCGATGTCGCCTGGTATGATACCAATTATGATTCTCAGAAGGCCACGGCCATTGCCAAGAAGCTGATGGAAGACGGCTGCATGTTTTTCACCGTGGTAGCTTCCAAAGACGCGAGCGCCTCGAAGGAAATCGCCAACCGGGCGGGCTTCCCGGGCCTGGTATGTTTCAGCTCTCCGTCCCTGACCCATCCTCCCCAGCATATTTACGCGCAGTTGCCGGACTACGGCGACGATTGGGCAGCGTTTTCACGTTACTACCTCAAGAATATCTGGAAGGGCGAGGGCAAACCCAAAATGGCCCTGGAGCTCCTGAATAATTCCACCGGCTACGGGGTGAGAGATGCTGCCCGGGCCGCAGCCGATCAACTGGGTATTGAGATTGTTGCTACTGAAGAGCATTCTGCTACTACCATCTCAGAAACTGACGCATTGAACAGGATTAAGTCAAAGAACCCGGATATATTGTTTATCTCCAGTACGCCTGCCCCAACGGCGATCCTATTGAAAAACGCCAGTGACCTGAAGATGTTATCTACCATGACTGTTGCCTGTGCCCACGCAAGTTTTACCAAGGCACTCATAGATGCAGCGGGGAAGGATGTCTGCCAGGGGGTCTACGGGGTGTATCCCACGGTAAACTGGGGTGATGACGTACCCGGGATGGCAAAAATGATCGAATATTGCACCAAGAGGCATCCTGAATACATCGGCAACAATGATTACCTGGTCGGCTGGGCTTCAAGCTTGATTAATGCTGAGATAATCAAACAGGCTTTGAAGACTACCAGCGTTGATGTTCTGGCCAAAGGTGATGCAGCGGCATGGCAGCTTGCCGAAAATACCGGCTTCCTGAACGTAAAAGGCTATGACGTTGCAGGATTGCATGGTCCGGTGGATTTCTCAGACCCGCTGGACAAGCGCGGTTCAAAATCGGTCAAGATTTTCCAAATCAATAACGGCGGGATGGTTTCCCTGACAGGCTGGGTTGATTCACCCAACATCCAATATGAAAACCTGGACTGGTTCGGCAAGTAATGCGTTAAGCAATCGCTGACATGTTGAACATAAAAAACATCGAGGTTTCTTACCTCAATGTTGTCAAAGTGCTGCACGGTATCTCGATCTCGGTTGATGACGGCTCTGTTGTCGCGCTGCTCGGGGCTAACGGGGCCGGAAAGACAACGGTATTGAAAGCTATTTCCGGCCTCCTCAGGATTGAAGAAGGCGAGATAAATGACGGCAGCATAGAGTGGAATGGGGAAAGAATCGATAGAAAGAGCGCTGTAGAAATCGGCAAACTCGGCCTTGTCCAGGCTTTGGAAGGCAGGAGGGTTTTTGGACATCTGAGCGCCGAGGAAAACCTGAGGGTGGGAGCATTCAGCCGGGCCAATAACAAGGAAGTTAAAGCCGAGTTGAGCATGGTCTATAACTATTTCCCCAGGCTTGAAAAGCTTAAAAATAATATTGCCGGATACCTGTCGGGCGGCGAACAGCAAATGCTCGTCATAGGCAGAGCGATGATGGCGGCGCCGAAATTGATGATGCTGGATGAACCGTCCCTTGGTTTGGCGCCCATGGTGGTACAACAAATATATGAGATCATCCGCAGGTTTAATATGGACCGCAGGACGTCCATACTGCTGGTGGAACAAAATGTCAGGGTGGCTCTTGATACGGCGCACTATGGGTACGTTATGGAAAATGGCCGCGTTGTCCTCGATGGCTCAGCCGATTATTTGAAGGGGCGGGAAGACGTAAAAGAATTCTATATGGGCATATCTGCGTCAGGCGCCAAGAAAAGCTATAAAGATATCAAACACTATAAACGCCGCAAAAGGTGGTTATGATTTGCTGATATTCCCGGACACCGCGCCTATCCCTCGCCGAGATAAGCGGCAATAACGCTTTTATCAGACGCTATATCAGCGGGTGTTCCCTCGGCGATTTTTCGCCCGAAATCCAAGACAATAATCCTGTCGGCCAGGTCCATCACGACGCCCATGTCATGTTCGATCAGTACGATTGAGTCAACGCCATCTGTCAACATCGGAGTATCCGGATAGGATTCGCCCTGGCCCTCAAAAATATCATAAATGAAACGGGCGATATCTTCTTTTTCTTCAACGTTCATCCCGGCCATCGGTTCATCGAGCAATAACATTTTGGGTTCCAGTGCCAGGGCCCTTCCAAGTTCAACTCTTTTGCGCAGCCCATATGGTAAAGAGCCTACGATGCTTTTCCTGATATGCTCAATTTCCAGGAAATCAATGATATCCTCCACCGTTTTCCTGTGCTCAATCTCCTCCCTGTGGGCCGGTCCAAAATACATAAAAGTGCTGAGTATATTTTGTTTCATGAGGATATGGCGCGCAGCCATGATGTTATCAAGCGAGGACAGACCGGAATAAAGTTCGATATTTTGAAATGTTCGCGCAATGCCTAACCGGGCAATCTTATCAGAACGAATCCCGTTAATTTTTTGACCTTTGAACCTGATTTCACCTTTCTGCGGCTTATAGAAACCATTGATGCAATTCAGCAGGCATGTTTTTCCCGCACCGTTTGGACCGATAATGGCCAGTATCTCGTTCCTGTATATATCCAGATCGATGTCGGTCAGCGCCCTGACACCACCAAACCAGAGGGACAGGTTCCTTATGCTTAAAATGGTTTCTTTGTCAGTCATAATTTAACAGGCCTACGCCAATCATCAATGTAATGGAGTGTCATGTTATCATTAATGTGGTTTCTTTAACAGTCAGTAAATTCCTTCCCCCGCTTGATCTCTGCACTTCGTATTTTCTGTTCGATACGCTTATCCTCATGAGTAGTCTGATAATTGGACAAAAACTCCATTTTCTTCTCTTTAAAACTGCCCTCGCTGATAGACCGGCGTATTTCATCCAATAAATCGTTCATAAAAAACAGGTTGTGTATGGTGGCCAACCTGTAGGCTAACAGTTCTTCACATTTAAAAAGATGGTGCAAATAGGCAGCCGTAAAATTGCTGCAGGTAAAACATTTACAGGATGCTTCAACCGGTTCCATCTTGTCCCGGTAAATAAAGCGCCTTATATTGATCCGTCCCTTACGTGTATACAGCGCGCCGTTCCTGGCTACCCGTGTCGGCAAAGCACTGTCAAAAATGTCGATACCTCGTGTTATGCCCTCGAAAATATCCTCCGGCGACCCCACGCCCATGAGATACCTGGGTTTATCCAGCGGCATCAGTTTAACCGTGTAATCGACTGTATCCCACATGTCGGACTTTGACTCACCAAGGCTGAGGCCGCCAATGGCATACCCCGGGAAATCCAGTGCGGTGATCTGCTCTGCCGAGGTTCCCCGTAATTCACGGTAAATGCCACCCTGTATTATGCCGAAGAGAAGTTGTCCATTGTTGTGGTAGGCCCGCTGGCAACGCTCGGCCCATCTTGTGGTAACCGGTATTGTCCTCGCCAGGTCTGCCTTCTTTGACCCGCTGTCAGGGCAAACATCCAGTGCCATGATTATATCCGCGCCCAGGTCCTGCTGCATACTGACAGACTTCTCCGGGGTGATGTGGTGCTCGCTGCCGTCAACGTGGGAACGGAATAGCACGCCGTCCTCAGATATTTTCCGCAATGAGGAAAGGCTGAATATCTGGTAGCCACCGCTATCGGTCAAAATCGGTTTCCCCCATCCCATAAAGTTATGCAGCCCGCCGGCTTTCACGATCAAATCTATTCCGGGTCGCAAGTACAGGTGGTAGGCATTACACAGTATCATTTTGATGCCGATCTCCTCCAGGTCGCCGGGTGTCAGGCTGCGTACGGTTGCATGGCTGCCCACGGGTAAGAAAACCGGCGTGCGCACCGCCCCGTGCAATAATGCTAATTCAGCAAGTCTTGCACTGGTGCTTTTACATCCGGTAATGATCTTGAAAAGATTATCTGGCATCGGTACTATGGATTATACCGCTTCCTCTCCCAGTAATTCACGTATTTTGCCAGCGCGCGCACCGCCTCTGCCATAGTATCAAAGGTTGGGACTTTTTCTGATATCAGCTTCGATCGCAGTTCGGAAATGGTCCTCCACCGGACATTCTGCAGGTCAGCGTACCCCGGCCGGGCACTGCTTAGCACCGCGATAATGGGCCTGGTTTTCCGCCTGTGGACACTTATGATACTGTCCACTTCCATCTTGATAATGGCCGTCCACCATTCATCATCCATGGGATTATCGTCGGACATTTGGGTAATCAGGCAGTCGAAATCGGGGTTATCAGCTAATACCTGGCGGACTTCGGCAGCCTTGAAGGCGTCATCGCCCCAGATAGAGAAATCAACGGGGTTGCCAAGCCAGTCCCACAGAGCCGGCACGATGTCCTTTAATTTTTCTCTTATCTCCATGGAAAGCGGAGGAACGGATAGCCCGGCTTCTTCAGCCAGGTCTGCTGCTATGATACATTTACCGCCTCCCCCGCCGATTATGCCTACCCTGTTCCCTTCAATCGGCGGCAACATGTCAAACAAGCACAGCAGGTCCATCATCTCATCGATATCTTTAACCTGCATTACTCCTGCCTGTGCGAACGCGGTGTCCCAAATATTATTGGCGCCGGCGATAGCAGCGGTGTGCGAAGCAACGGCCCGTATCCCTGATTTGCTCCTGCCGCCCTTGATGGCGATGACAGGCTTTTTCTGCGCCACTGCCTTCAAAGACCTCATAAATTTCTTACCGTCCCGGATGCCCTCAAAATAAGCAGCGATAATTCCTGTCTTTGCATCATTTGACAGGTAGTCAAGGATGTCGCTCTCGTCAATTTGCAGTGCGTTGCCGTAGCTTATAACTTTGCTGAATCTCAACCCCAGCAGCGCGCTATCCTGGACCAAAAGGCCTGCGGCGCCGCCGCTTTGAAAAACCACACCTATGTTCCCAGGTTCCGCGGGCATCTCATAACCAAAAGACAGCTTTGATTCCGGGCAATAGATGCCCATACAGTTGGGGCCTATCAAATTTATACCGAGTTGATCGGCGGTGACTTTTATCTGTTTTTCGAGTTCCAAGGCCTGTGGCCTCCCCGTTTCACCAAGGCGTGCGGTAAAGAGATGCACGACCTTTACATCCTTCAATTTACACTCATTCAATAAAGGCAGTACCCTGTCAGTGGAAACACAGCAGATGACTAAATCAACTTCACCGGGGACGTTTTTAAGGCCGGGATATGATTTTACGCCTAATATGGAGTCCTTCTTCGGATTAACCGCGTATATATTGCCTTCGAAACCCAGGTCGAGCAGGTGTTTGAGAAAATGATACCCGGCCGAAAGGGGTTGATCTGATGCTCCCACCACAGTTACACTTCGCGGGTAGAATGCGTAATCCAGGATAGATTGGGAGTTTGGAATTAAAGCAGCCATATATCAATCACCATGGCAGTGAAAATGATTCCCAGGTACGGGAAAGCAGTATATTTATAAACCGACCAGGCGTTTTTTGATGTCGGCGACAACAGTAAGCGGATGCTGGCCAGGATCATAATCAGGCTGAGTATGCTGCTCGCCGCCAGGTAAATCCAGTGAAACTTACCCGGTAAAAGATAAATAAGTACGGATACAAAGGCAAGGAGAACCGACAGGACGGCTAATACCTTGATGACATTGCTGTCTTTCCAGCTTAGAGGAAAATAATGCAGCCCTGCCTCCTCATAATCTTTACGGTTTGCCAGCATTAATGTCCAGACATGCAGTGGTGTCCACGCGGCTATCAAACAGAAAAACAATACCGGCAATAGATCAATTGTGGTGTGACCGGAAACCGCATACCAGCCGATGAGAACGGGAGAACTACCGGCGATAATCCCAAAATAGGTGCAGGTCACCGACTTGCGCCATATCCCTGATGCCAGGAAACCAACCAGGCCGATTAAAAAGCAGGCGGGCGACAAAATCCAGGATAAGATAAGGGCTCCCAGCATGCAACCGATGATTAAAGGAAGCGCCTTTTTAGGGGGATGTATTCTCCCGGACGGCAATGCCCTTGCACAAGTACGTTTCATAAGGGCATCAACGTCACGGTCAAGATAATTGGTGAGCCCGTTGGCGCCCGCGCTTCCCAGGGTTATGGCAATTACCGTCAATATGAAAACGGGAATGGGAAAATTAATTTGCGTGACCGCCGCCGCAACCAGTGCAGTACAGACGCCAATATACACCAGGAGGCTGGTTTCCTTTGGCTTGAGTATATTGATATAGTCAGCAATGCTTGAACGTGATCGTATTATACTACTCAATCTGAATTAACCTTATGTAATGCACGGAACCGGTGGCGTAACCCTAATATCTTATAATGTTTCTTCTTCTGCATCAAAATTGCGCAGAATAGTCGGGGTTGCCTTCCCCATTCTTCAGTTTGGATTCATCCAGGTATGACTGCAATATCACCGCGGCTGCAGCGGCATCGATTTTCTCTTTTAGCCGTGCGGATCTCCTGCCGGTCTCCTTCAATTTTTGATCCGCTGTTACGGACGATAATCTTTCATCCTGCAATACTATTTCGATGGTAAGCTGTGAAGCTATTTTATCTTTGAATGCCAGGACTTTTTCCGCCTGCGGTCCCGTTGTTCCATCTAAGGAATAAGGCATCCCGATAATCAGTTTTTCCACTTCGTGTTTATTCACAAGGCCGGTTATTTCATGCAATGCATATTCATCACTGGTCCTTGCGATGGTTTGCAGAGGCGAAGCAAGTATCTGCAAGGGGTCCGAAAGGGCAACCCCGATTCTTTTGTCCCCGACGTCAAGCGCCATGTACCTATGCATTGCCTTTACTATTAAGCAGCTCTTCAACTAATTTGGGGACAGCCTGCAGTGCCTCATTTATCTTTTCTTTGTATTTAGCCCCGGCCTGCGCCATTTCCGGCTTGCCTCCCCCGCTACCACCGGCGATTTCAGACACCCTTTTAATCAGCTTACCGCTGTGGACACCCCTGGATACCATGTCCGCAGTCGCCATGCCGATGAAGCAGGGTTTATCATCGTAAACAGTTGCCAGCACAATTACCCCGCTTTTCAGTTCCGCTTTTAAAATATCACCCATCTCCAGCAATGAGCCCATCGGGATGGAAGAAACCTGCGCAACCAATACTTTCACACCATTTAAATCTTTAATATTTTCTTTGAGCAAGCGGGCCACTTCATGCCTGGATAACTCACGCTGCAAGGATAAGATAGTTTTACTACTTGAATTCAAGCTGGCACCCAGTTGCACAATTTTTGCCGGCAGCTCGTGATATGCTACTTTAAGGCTGGACGCCATCTGGTCAAGGATTGCCTGCCTTTCGTTAATCAATGCCTCTGCGCCACGGCCTGTCACCGCTTCAACCCGGCGTAAACCCGTCCCGATGCTTGCTTCACTGGTAATCAGGAAATAGCCAATTTCTCCCGTAGCCTTTACATGGGTCCCACCGCAAAGCTCGGAGCTGACCCTGGGTTCACCGATACTTACAACCCTGACCGTATCGCCATATTTCTCCTCAAAAATAGCCGTTGCGCCTCCGCGTGTAGCTTCATCATATGAACATATCCCCGTGGATACCGGCAAATCCCGCCGTATGATCTCATTAACACCTTTCTGAATCTCTTCCAGTTCTTCCCTGCTTATATTGGAGAGGTGCGCAAAATCGAATCTCAGCCGTTCCGGGGCGACCATCGATCCTCTTTGACTGACGTGGCTGCCGAGGATGTTTCGCATAACGGCCTGTAAAATATGTGTAGCCGTATGGTTCCTGGCAATATCCATGCGGCGGCCCTCATCCACCGCTGCCTTTACCTTATCTCCCACCGTTATCGAACCTTTGGTTACACGCCCCAGGAGGACAATACCTCCCGAAGTGAAAGACTGGGCATTATAGATATCCATATGGCCGGCTTTCGATGATAATTTACCGGTATCGCCAACCTGGCCGCCCATCTCACCATAAAATGGTGTCCTGTCCAATACCAGGGCGACAGATTTTCCCGCCTCAACTTTTTCAACTAGCTCACCGGACTCCTCGTCAACAATTTGAACTACCCGCGAACTAATAAATAGCCGCTCGTATCCCGCAAATTCAGTTATTTTAAGGGACGGACCCAACCTGGCAATAAGGTCAGCGTCCGATTTGTCTCCGGCAAATTTATGCGTGGAGCGGGCCCTTTCCCGCTGTTTTTCCATTTCAGCCTCAAATCCTTCCCGGTTGACAGTAAGGCCGTGGTCTTGAGCTATCTCTGCACTCAATTCAAATGGAAACCCGTAGGTATCCCAGAATCTGAAAACCTCTTCATCTAACAGGCATGATCTGTTCTGTAGCTTAGCATCGGCAATGGCCTTTTCACACAGGTTAATGCCCGCATCCAGGGTATCATTGAATTTCTCCTCTTCATTCTTAATAATGCCAAGGATCAATTTCTGGTTCGCCACCAGTTCGGGATAGACCGGGCCCATTTTGGCTACCACTGCCTTGGCCATTTCTCCCATGAAGGGTTTCTGCAAACCGAGCTTTCTGCCCAGGAAGCTGGCGCGCCTTAACAGCCGCCTCAATACATAACCCCTGCCCTCATTGGAAGGCAAAAGGCCATCGGCGATCAGGAAAGCCACTCCTCTGCTGTGTTCGGCTATTACCTTTATAAACCTGTCCGTTATGTCATCTTTTCCCATGGATACAGCGGCTATCTTACACACCCTTTGAATCAGCGGCTCAAACAGGTCAGTCTCATATACGGTAGGATTGCCGTTGCACGCCGCAACTATCCTTTCCAGTCCCATACCGGTATCGATGTTTGGCCTGGGCAGCAGGGTCCTCTTCCCATTTTCGTCCTGGTTATATGCCGTAAATACAAGGTTCCAGATCTCGGAGAACCTCCCGCAGCTGCACGAGGGGTCACACTCAGGCTTGCCGCAGCCGTATTTATCACCAAAATCGTAATGTATCTCGCTACAGGGCCCGCAGGGTCCGCTGTCGCCGGCCGGACCCCAAAAATTATCTTTGTCTCCGAGCCTGATAATTCTCTTTGCCGGGAAACCTATGCCCGTCCAAATATCAAAGGCCTCATCGTCATCAAGATATATTGTTACCCACAGCCGGTCGGGCGGCAGGTGCATCCTTTGAGTAACGAATTCCCACCCCCATTCAATGGACTCCTTTTTAAAGTAGTCTCCCACGCTGAAATTGCCGAGCATCTCGAAAAACGTCAGGTGCTTATTGTCGCCGACAGAATCGATATCCGTGGTCCTGAAGCATTTCTGACATGAAGCCAGGCGGGGATTGGGAGGTACCTCGATCCCTAAAAAATACGGCTTTATCTGCACCATTCCCGCTGTGGTCAGCAACAGGGTGGGGTCACCGTGCGGAATCAAAGAAGAACTGGGGATGACCTTATGCTGCTTTTCAATAAAAAAACTCAAAAATGAATCACGAATCTCTTGGCTTTTCACGGAAAATCACCTCTGCGCATTTTATTAAAGGTAGAGTATCCAAGTCAATGAAAAACACAAATCTTCCCTGTGCCATATCTGAGCTTAGAATCATCGGACTACATATGTTACAATCAGGGCGTTAAGGAAACAAATATGCCTGTTTATGAATACCGGTGCAAAAACTGTAACAGCAAGGTAGAAATCTACCTGCCAAAATTCACCGGCGAGTCTCCGCTCTGCCCGAAATGCCAGCACAATTCCCTTGACCGCATTTTCTCCAGCTTTATGATGCAAAAATCTTATAAAGATGTATATGATAACATTCTTTCCGATTCACAGCTAACACGGGGCTTGATGAACAATGACCCCCGGTCGCTCGCGGAATGGAACAAAAAAATGAGCGGCGGTGAACCGATCGCTCCTGAATACCAGGAAACCATGGAACGGATGGAGCGGGGCGATATGCCTGCGGGTCCGCCTCCTGCGGAACAACCACCGGCCGAATAAACACAATTTACCGTTTTACGAGCATGCCTTTATACGAATACATATGCAGTAGCTGTAATAAAAGGGTGACTGTTTTCCTGCGCACGGCAGCGGCATCGGCGAATCCCTGCTGCCCGGTATGCGGTAACAGCGGCCTGACCCGTATTATTTCCAGTTTTGCCATACACAAATCCATACAGACTATACATGAGGAGAGCGGTACGCCTGGCCAGGCCGTCTCGCCGGACTACTATAAAGATCCACGCAATATCGGCAGACATCTTGAAAAGCGGCTGCAGGACTCGAATATTGAGATACCCCCTGAGATAAGGAGAACCATAGACGAGGCAAGGGAAGGCAACCTTCCGGGTTCCCTCAAGGATTTGGACAATGCAGCAGCAGATTCTGCGTATCATTGATGCCAACATCAATCGTATCAGCGAAGGGTTGCGTGTCCTGGAAGATATCAGCAGGTTTATCATCGAGGATGAGGATATAAGCCGCCAGCTGAAAACCCTGAGACACCAATTAAACAAATTGGTTGCAGAAACCGGGTTTCATTTATTAGAGACAAGGGACGCGGTCGGTGATGTCGGGGCGAACTCAGATATAATTCACGATCACCCGGATCTCTCTTCAATCGTCAGGGCAAATGCTAAAAGAGCGCAGGAAGGCATTCGTGTACTTGAGGAGCTATCAAAACTCCCTGAACTAAAGGCTGTATTACCGGCAACCGTGTTAAGGGAATCCAGGTATAAAATATATTCTATCGAGAAAATCCTGATAACCAGGTTGTCTGATCACCGCACCAAAAATAAATAACCGGGTGTGCCCTGAGGGTGCCTATCTACAGCGGTTTTTTCAACAGAAAATAGCTCCTTTTTATAAGAAATTAGGCAATTATGCCTATCAGATTTAGCTTGACTTTAGCGGTTGCCACTGCTAAAATCTCCGATTTGTTGGGTACGTGTCTGCGGATAAACGTAACCACAATTATTTTCAAATAAGTAAGGAGGTACTATGGTACAAATTCCCCCGATCTTTTGGATCGTTCCTGTTGCCGGTGTACTGACGATTCTGTTTGCCACCTGGTTGGCAATCAGCATCATGCGCCGACCCACGGGCACGCCAAAGATGAAAGAAATCGGCGACATGATTTTCGAAGGCGCGTGGGCGTTCCTTAAAAGGCAGTATGGCACTATCGCTATGTATACCGTGGTAGTAGCCATTGTTATCGGCGTTATCGTTGCCGTGCTGCCGCCGGAGACTGCGCTGCAGAAAGCCGGCTATGACCCGATCTCAATTGGCTGGCATACCGCGCTCGCATTCCTGGTTGGCGCCCTTTGTTCCGGCGTATCAGGTTTCATAGGCATGTACATTGCCGTGAAATCCAACGTGCGCTGCGCAGCAGCTGCCCAGAAGAACCTGACAGAGGCCGTAAAAGTTGCACTGCACGGTGGTGCTGTATCAGGTTTTCTCATCACAGCACTCAGTCTCATAGGTGTAACTGTAATTTTCTTTGCATTCGGCGGGGCCAGTACCCCTGAGTTATCTCCCCATCTGATAGTTGGCTTCGGCTTCGGCGCCAGCTTCGTCGCACTCTTTGCCCAGCTCGGCGGCGGTATCTATACAAAGGCCGCTGATATGGGCGCAGACCTCGTCGGTAAGATCGAGGCCGGAATACCCGAAGACGATCCCCGCAACGCCGCTGTTATCGCTGACCTGGTCGGCGACAATGTTGGTGACTGCGCCGGACGCGGCGCAGACCTCTTCGAATCGACTGCTGCCGAGAATATCGGCGCTATGATCCTCGGTGTCGTTGCATATGTAGCAACCCAGAACGTGGCCTGGATTATTTTCCCGCTGGTAGTCCGCGGCTTCGGCATGATTGCCAGCATGATCGGCATCATGATCGTGAAGGCCAAAGAAAATGAAAATGCCATGAATGCTCTCAACCGCGGCTACTACGTAGCTATCGCACTGTCCATCGTCGGGCTGGCTATCACGGTTCACTTTATGCTCGGTAACTGGTGGCTTTTTGCCGCTGGCATCGTAGGTATCGTAGCCAGCATCGCTATCATTTTCGTCACCCAGTATTACACTGAGTCCCGTTACAAACCGGTCCAGGATATAGCCGAGGCTTCTAAAACCGGCCCGGCCACCAATATCGTGGCGGGCGTAGCGGTAGGCTTCGAAACTACTTTCGCCACTGCAATAGTTATCGGCACCGCCCTGATTCTTTCTTACCTGTTTGGCACTCTTAGCGGTGTCCAGGGCGGCGGCGCATTCGGCACGGCTGTTGCAACCATGGGCATGCTGATGACCTGTCCGTACGTGCTCTCAATGGATACATTTGGCCCTATCACTGACAATGCCAACGGAGTCAATGAAATGGCAGGAGCAGGTCCGGCGATACGCAAGATAACCGACAGGCTGGATGCTGTTGGCAACACCACCAAGGCATTAACCAAGGGTTATGCCATGGTTTCTGCCGGTCTGGCTGCCTTCCTGCTTTTCCAGGCATATCTTGACAGGGTGTCCTTCCTCAGGTTTGGAGAAGCCGGCAAGTTCGCAGTTGTAGATATTGCCCGCATAGAAGTCTTCGTGGGCGCCCTTCTGGCTGCGATGCTCGTCTTCCTCTTCAGCTCATGGGCGATCAAATCGGTGGGACGCACTGCCAGCAGCATCATTGCTGCGGTACGTAAGCAATTCCATGACCATCCGGGCATTATGGCCGGTACTGAGAAACCCAACTACGGTGAGATCGTGGATATCACCGCCAAAGCGGGCCTCAAAGAAATGATCGCCCCGGCCCTGCTGGTAGTACTGGCGCCGGTAGTCGTGGGTTTACTCTTCAAGTTCCTTCCCGGTATTCCTTTGGCTGGCGGCAAGTTCTATAACTGGGACGCCGCGCAGGTTGTAGCCGCACTGCTAATGGTCGGTACCATTTCAGGCATCATGCTCGCCTCCTTCATGAACAACGGCGGCGGCGCATGGGACAATGCCAAAAAGATGATTGAAGACGATCAGCTTAAGGATGCAGATGGCAAAGTGCTCGGCAAAGGTTCCGATGCACATAAAGCTGCCGTAGTGGGAGACACTGTTGGTGACCCGTTCAAGGATACTGCCGGTCCATCACTTCACGTGCTGGTAAAGCTACTGGCCACTATCACCCTGGTCCTCTGCCCGCTCTTCGTCTAATACTCGCGATACAAACAACTATAAAAGGGGCAATCACCTGATAAAGGGATTGCCCCTTTTCTCATCGCCGATAGTGGTTGCCGGACCGTGACCAGGATATACAATCGTGTTATCCGGAAGCGTGTACAGTTTGGTCTTTATGCTTGATTCCAACTGCTTGTAGCTGCAGCCCGGAAAATCAGTTCTGCCGATACCCGCATTAAAAAGCGTATCACCACTGAATAAAATACCGTGCCCGTATAAAGAGATCTCATCCGGGCTATGGCCGGGGGTAAACAGCACTTCAAAATGCAGGTCATCGATATCGATTTTATCACCGTCCTTTAAGAACTCATCAGGTTCAGGTATCCTTGCCGAACCACCTGACATAGCCGCCACTAATTTCACAAAAGCTCCGGGGGATTGTTTTTCAGATCCCGATCCCACGGCAAGCCTTGCGCCGGTCGCGTCTTTGATACTTTTGACCGCCCCGATATGATCGAAATGCGAGTGTGTAACTACGATCATAGCGACAGACAGTTTATCAGCCTCAACCGTCTTCAATATTAACTTCGCATCCGCACCCGGGTCGACAACCATACACTTCCTGGTAATCCCGGAGCCGACGATGTAGCAATTGGTCGCTATGAAACCGACGGTCAAAGCTTTAAATATCATTCCGATACTCCTCTCTGTTATATATAAAAAACCAGCCCACCTTAAGCAGTATAACAATAAACAGTTTACTGGCTTAAGCAGGCTGTGTCTACGGATTTGACAGGTGCCACTAAGTAGCGCGGATCTCTTCGCGCATAAACCTTATATAGGCAATAGCAAAGCATACGGCGGTGAGGGCAATCAATCCGACCAGTTGAGGCCATACGATCAACAGGCTCTGACTAAGCGGTAAAGGCGCAGGTTTCAGGCCGGAATAAATCCCTATCATCATCATGGTCGGACTGCTCGTGCCAAGAATGGGAAGCAACATAGCCTGGATGCTTTCCACGTACAAAGTGCCAGGAGAGATGCGGTTAATCATCCGGTAAAGGTAATCGTATGCGGCCACCTGATCGACCGTCGAATCCTGATTGACGGGACTTACCGCCCCGGCGATCAGGTTGGCGATCAATCCCATGAAAAGGAAAAGGAACAGCCAGATTGCAATTGAG
>CAIMUM010000123.1 GCA_903844685.1 uncultured Dehalococcoidia bacterium | reverse complement strand
GAACCTGGCATCGAAATACCACCACTCGTAATATTCAGGGTTGTCATATAAATGCAGGGTATCGTCGGTGTCCTGCCATTTCGGGATAGATATGCTGGACATGCTGTGCTCTCCTTTTGGCTGTAATTGACAACGGTACCACCTTTACAGAGGTGGTACCGTTGTCATCAATTCACCTGTATTTAACCCTGGGGGCGCTGATCGACAACGCGGGTCGCTTTCAGGGTGGCGCCCGGGTTGAATATTTCGGAGAGCGGCACGAACTCCACCTTGGGAGTAAGCTCAACGGCCCTCTTTACCTTGTCCTTCAGTTCACTTTCAAGTTTGCCCTGGTCCGCGCCCTTATCTGCGCCGACCAGCAGCCTGATGACATCCATTGAGTAGGGATCGTCTGCTTTTTCCTTGGCGATGATGAACTGGTACTCGATCACGCCGGCGGTATTGGCCACAGCATCCCGCATGATCTCCGGGTTTATCAGGGTTCCCTTGACCTTCATCAGCTCTTTTGTGCGCGTGCCATATGTGCTGCCCACGGTCGTGACGATCCTCTGGTCGTTCCTGCCGCAATGAGGGCACTGCTTGTCTGTGATTGCCACTATATCGCCGACAAGGTAGCGCAAAAGGCAAGTTCCGCGCCGGTCAAGGTGTGTTATACACAGCAGGCCCGGCTCGCCGTCTGGCTTGCGTTTGCCTTTCTCGTCCACCACCTCGAAATAGTACATTTGAGGAACACCCTGGTGGGCGCCACCCAGTTCCTGGCATTCCTGGAACGCCGTCTGCGATTCAGTAAAGCCAAAGGCGTTGCTGATAAAAACTTCTTTGGCTCCCATTTTCTGCAGGCGCTTGCGCATATCGTCCCTCATTCCCTTGGGGACAGCCTCTCCCAGCGCCTGGACCTTGCTGATATGCGAGAAGTCCCTGCCCTCTTCCTCGGCAACCATAATCAGCCTGCGGATGTAGGAACCGATCCCGCAGAGCACGGTCACCTTCTTTCGCTCGATATCCTCAATAGCCTGTTGCATCGGGCGGTGAATGTTATACGGGAAGCCGGGGAGCTGGGCCCCGGTGAATCCGAAGCTTAACGTCATACCGACAGCCGCCGCAAAATGCATCGTCTTGTAATATCCTATGTGCGGTATGAAATGGAACGGGAAGAGGCTCATCACATGATCTGTGGGGTCCAGGTAACAGATTTTGCAGCCTATCCTGAACATCCATGACTGCATAAACATATCGTAGGTAGAGTTGTAAAACCTCGTCGGCATCCCTGTAGTCGTCCCTGTGGTATAGGTTACTTCATAGAGTATGTACTCCAGCATGTTGTTGAAATCCATTTCCAGCTTGAAGGATTCGCCCCTGTCCTTCATGAAGTCTTCTTTAGAGGTGACAGGTATCTTTTCAAGATCGTCAATGGTTTTAATCGATTTTGGGTCGAGTCCCCACTCCTTGAATTTTTCCCGGTAATACGGGCTGAACTTCTCAAGACGCTCCATCTGTTTGACCAGGTTGGTGTTTTGTGCTGTACGTATCTCGTCCTTGCTTTTAAACGAGAGGTCCAGAGGTTGATCTTGCTTGTATATGGGCACGGTGTTTATCCATTCCATTACCTCCTTGGGATTCTTGGGGATTTTGAATTTATTGGACATCGCATACCTCCTTTTTTAATTTATTTATTAAGCGGCTCTCGCAACAGACCCTTATTGAAAGCAAGCCCCTTTTTTCCCCCGGGCGCGATGCTTTTCAATAAATATTCTGTTTGATTTTGAATATAATCATCGAGGGTGCATATTTTCCGCAGCATCCATCTTCTTAGCGCCCACATGTGGCCGGTAATAACGATATTGTTGGCAACCAGAGGTATGTTATCTATTTGAAATTCCCCTGCCGTGCACCCCCTGCCAAGCAGTTTTTCAAATTCCATAACCAGGCTCCTTTCGCGGTCCATGATGATTTTGCGGGCGTCGGGTTGCAGGTTTTTGGTTTCCTGGTAAAAGAAAAGTGTGAAATCACCGGCGGCGTCTGTAGCCCTGAAAAACTGGTCAATGACTTTGACAAGTGCTTCGGTAGGGCTTAAGGAGCGGGAACTGCTGATAATTTTCTTAACCAGGTTCACATAGAAATGCAGGTCGAAATCCATCATTATCTGCAGGACATCCTCCTTACCGCCTATATAGTAATATAGATGCCCCATAGACATATCACACGCCTTCGCTATCTCGCGTATGCTTGTCTGCCCGTAGCCTTTCCTGACAAAAAGCGGCGCCACCGATTTGGCGATATGCTCCCTGCGCTCAGAAACTAACCCCTCATTGTTGCTAAAGGTCCTCATGCCTTTTCCCATATTAGAGCGAACGCTCTCTCTATATTGTTAAAATTATATCATAGGATGTCAACAATATTTAAGCATGCCGCGCGGTCTGTTCACTCAAACCTCCTCAACCCTTCATTATAAATTCATAATGCGGTAATAGAATATGTGCATCCATGAATAAAGGAGGTAACCAATATTGAATAACTGGTTGAAAATAGGTGTGCCCGTACTGATAGCTGTGCTGCTCGTCGTAGCTTCAGTGGGTATCACGCTCGCACTCACGGGCAGGAGTGCCGGTGCGCAGGCTGCAACCCAGTCTTTGGTATCCAGTCAGGCGGCTGATACTCAGTACGCACGCGGCCCGCTTTGCCCGAATTGCCCCGGATATGGCCAGGGCGGTACTGCCAATGGTCAGGATAACTCGACGGGCAACACGTACGTTCCGCAAAGTGCTACCTGCCCTAATTGCCCGGGGTATACAGCTGGGACAGGCGGGCAAACAACAACCTATCGTGGGGGCTGTTGTGGCGGCAGGTAAACATTTTCCGTAGAATGACCATTTTATGTGTATCCATTCCTCCTGCGAAAGGGACGAAGACTCGACCTCTTCGTCCCTTTATGTTATGTATGCTAAAATCGGGTAACGGGTGATATACAGATGGCGCGCCGAAAAATACTTGTAGTTGATGACGAACCCAAGGTATGCGACCTGATAAAGGCTTATCTTGAGAAGGACGGCTATGAGGTGATCCTGGCGGGGGACGGCAGGAGCGCTGTGGAACAGGTGCGCAGCCATAAACCGGATTTAATCGTGCTTGACCTCAACTTACCTGTGATGGATGGCATCGAGGTCTTCCGCACGGTACGCGCTGTTTCCGATATACCGGTAATTATGGTTACTGCGCGGGACGATGAGGTGGACAAAATAGTTGGCCTTCAGCTTGGCGCCGACGATTACGTCACCAAGCCTTTCAGTCCCAG
>CAIMUM010000122.1 GCA_903844685.1 uncultured Dehalococcoidia bacterium | reverse complement strand
CAGGCCGCGGAATTCGATTATGCCGGCACACAGGCCTGCAAGTCACTGCGTGAGGAAGGCATCGTCACCATACTTGTAAATTCGAACCCGGCCACTATTATGACCGACCAGGGTATAGCTGACATCGTATATATCGAACCCCTTACCATGGAGGTGGTCAGACGGATTATTGAACGGGAACGGCCTGACGGCCTTCTGCCGACGCTTGGAGGACAGACAGGGCTTAACCTGGCAGTAGAACTGGCTGACGCAGGTGTACTTGACCGTTACGATGTCCGTCTACTGGGCACGCCGCTGGAGAGCATTAAAAATGCTGAGGAGCGTTCACTCTTCAAGAAACTTATACAGGATATAGGGGAACCTATCCCCGAAAGCATTACCGCCAACTCGGTGGATGAGGCTCTTGAATTTGCCGGTAAAATCGGATTACCCTTGATAATCCGCCCCTCCTTTACCCTGGGTGGAACAGGAGGCGGGATCGCACGCACGTTTGATGAATTGAAAACCATCACGGCCAACGGCCTTTCATCGAGTCTCACCCACCAGGTACTGGTAGAACAGTGTTTATTCGGCTGGAAGGAATTGGAGTACGAGGTTATGCGTGATGCGGCAGATAACTGCATCACTATATGCAACATGGAGAATATCGACCCTATGGGCATCCATACCGGCGATAGTATTGTAGTAGCGCCAAGCCAGACGCTGACAGATAAAGAATATCAGATGTTGAGGTCAGCCAGTTTGAAAATTATCAGGGCACTGGGCATTGAAGGCGGATGCAATATCCAGTTTGCCCTGACCCCCAGTCCCACCGTTGCCCGGAGATGGGCGCCCGATCAGCTTAATGTGCGGCAAAGCCAGTACTACATCATTGAAGTAAATCCGCGTGTCAGCCGCAGCTCCGCCCTGGCAAGCAAAGCCACCGGTTACCCGATTGCCAGGGTGGCGGCCAAGATTGCAGCCGGCAAGACGTTGGATGAGATACCCAATAAAGTGACGGGTAAAACCATGGCAGCCTTTGAACCGGCTCTCGATTATTGCGTGGTAAAGATTCCCCGCTGGCCTTTCGATAAATTCATCACCGGCGACCGGACGCTCGGCAGCCAGATGAAGGCAACCGGGGAAGTCATGGCCATAGACCGGTGCTTTGAGGCGGCCCTGCAGAAAGCTGTCCGTTCACTCGAATTCGGCAATAAATCGCTGCTCTGGGAGGGTAAGGACTGGGGCAAAGATGGCACTCTCGATTCCCTGCCGTTGGAACCCAACGATCTAAGGCTATGGGCTGTAATGGCAGCGCTGAGGCGCGGCAAGCCGGTAGAGGAGATTTCTTCCCTCACCGGCATCGATCCCTGGTTTATACATAAAGCGTTGAATATCGTGGAAATGGAAAGGAGGCTGCTGTCGGAACCTCTCAACCGCGATCTTTTATGGGATTCCAAACGTTTAGGGTTCTCCGACGTGCAGATCAGCACGCTGGCCGACCGCCTGCCCGAGCAGGTCAGGCAGATCAGAAACGAATGGTTAATAAAACCGGTATATAAAATGGTAGATACGTGCGCGGCTGAGTTCGATGCGGAAACGCCATATTTCTACAGCACCTACGAAAAAGAAAACGAAGCTGAGCCGTTAACGGGTAACAAGGCGCTTGTCATTGGCAGCGGGCCCATCCGCATCGGCCAGGGTATAGAGTTCGATTATTGCAGCGTTCACTCCGCCTGGGCCTTGCAGGAAGCCGGTTACAAAAGCATCATGATTAACTCTAACCCGGAAACCGTATCAACCGATTTCGATACCAGCGACAGGCTTTACTTTGAGTCACTCGACGATGAAAGCGTCCGTAATATAATTGAGAATGAATCCTTCGGTGACCAGCGATATACAAGCTGCCCGTCAATCGTTCAATTCGGCGGCCAGACAGCTGTTAACCTCGCAGAACCGCTGGCCTCAAATGGTTTCCCCATCATCGGTTCAAGCGCCGAAGCGATTGATTTGGCGGAAGACCGCCAGAGATTTGAAAAATTTTTAAACGGGCTGGGCATACCACAACCACCCGGCGCCGGGGTTACTTCCCTGAAAGAAGCGGTGAACACCGCCGCTACATTGAAATACCCGGTGTTGGTCAGACCGAGCTATGTGCTGGGCGGCCAGGCCATGGAAATTGTCAACAACGATGAGGAATTATCCAAGTATATGCTACGGGCCCTGGATCTCGGCAGCAAGCATCCCGTACTGATTGACAAATACTTCGAGGGCAAAGAAGTGGAGGTTGATGCCATCTGCGATGGAGTCGACGTGCTGATACCGGGGATTATGGAGCATATCGAAAGGGCAGGGGTGCACAGCGGTGATTCAATAGCTGTTTACCCCGGCCTGAATTTATCGGCGAGGGAAGTGGATACCCTGGTAGATTATACTATCCGGATGGCTTTAGGCCTGCAGGTCAGAGGATTAATGAACGTACAATTCGTTATCATGCCTGGCGAAAATAACTCTGAATCATCTGTCTACGTGATTGAAGTTAATCCGCGCGCCAGCCGGACTATCCCTTTTATCTCCAAGGTTACGGGCATCCCCATGGTGCGCATAGCTACCAAGGTTATGCTGGGAATAAGTTTACAGGAGCAGGGATACAGAACCGGTCTCTTTAGAAAACAGAGACTGGTGGGCATCAAAGCGCCGGTGTTCTCAATGTCAAAGCTGGTCGGTGTGGATACATATCTTGGCCCGGAGATGAAATCGACGGGAGAGGTTATGGGCATCGACCATAATTTCGAAGGGGCCATGGTTAAAGCACTGATGGCAGCGGGCCTCATTCTTCCACCGGGAGGCGGATTGCTTTTTAGCATCGCTGACAAAAATAAAAAAGAGGCGCTTCCCATAATAAAAGGCTTCTCGTCATTAGGATACCAATTGTATGCTACGGAAGGCACAGGGGCATTTATCCAAAACAATGGGATGGAAGTCACTACTATAGAGAAGAAACTGAGCCAGGGTAGCCCAAACATAATAGATATAATCAACGCGGGCTCCCTGGTGGGAATTGTAAATACGATAACCGGCGGGCGGATCGCGCTGCAGGATGGATTCCACATCCGCCGCGCCGCGGTGGAAAGGCGCGTCCCGTGCTTTACATCATTGGATACCGCCAGGGCAGCTCTCAAGGCGCTAACCAAAGGAAAGGGATTGTACAACGTCAAACCGGTTAGTGAATACCTGAGCTAATATGGAGATGATGGAGATTCACCCTGGCATGGAATCGGCGAACGAAGGGATCTTCGATAAATACAGTGTGGAGATAAACGGCGTATTGCAGAGTTACTACTCTGATATTAAATGGATGGTCGTACTATAAATTGAAACAGATAAATGCTCAGGTGCTATCCAATGCTGAGATATTTGGCTACCGGGAAGCCAGATATTTCCTTCTGCGCGTTAACGCCCCGGAAATCGCTGCTGAAGGCAAGCCCGGGCAATTCTGCATGATCAAATGCGGTCCGGATTCTTTGCTGAGACGCCCTCTAAGCATCCATGCGGCATCACCCTCGGGTGATATAGATTTTCTTTATGATAATAATAGAGGGAGAGGAAAGAACTGGCTTTCAAAGATTGCTGCGGGATCTAAGTTGGATATTATAGGGCCGTTGGGGAACGGTTTCTATATTGACAGGAAAATGAATAACATATTACTGGTAGCAGGCGGTATAGGTATTGCACCTCTATTATATCTCGCCGAAAAGGTTATTGGCCTTGGGAAAAACGTAATATTACTGCAAGGGGCGCGTTGCCGGGAAGGCCTTTACCCGGACGATCTATTACCATCGGGCATGGAGAATATAAAGGTTGTCGAAAGACCAGATAATAACAATCATCTGCCGCTGGGAAAAGTCACCGAATTCTTACCAGCACACAGTAATAGCGCTGACCAGATTTTTGCCTGCGGACCACAGGCAATGCTTGAAGCAATTAGCAACCAGGTAGATAATAAAGCTGTTACAAAACCTGTACAGGTTTCCTTAGAGGTTCGTATGGGTTGTGGATTGGGCACATGTTACGGGTGCAGCATTAAGACCAGGCAGGGAATGCAAAGGGTTTGCAAAGACGGCCCTGTTTTTAATATAAAGGATATAATATGGCAGGAGGTTAGAATATGACAGTTGCCTGTAAAAGAATACAAATTAGCACCCACGGCCATGGAGAGATGCTGAATGTCACCTCTGAGATAGCGCGGGAAGTAAATAATTCAGGCGTCAACAGTGGAACCGTGACCGTTTTTATCCCGGGTTCAACAGCCGGAGTGACCACCATAGAATTTGAGCCGGGACTGGTATCGGATATGCATGATATGTGGGAGAGGGTAATTCCATCTGACTTAACGTATGAGCATAATAAAGCCTGGGGAGACGGCAACGGTCACTCGCATGTCCGAGCCTCGTTGCTTGGCCCATCCATTACTATCCCTTTCATTAACAAGAGGCTAACCCTGGGCACCTGGCAGCAGATCGTCATTGTCGATTTCGACGCACGCGCGAGGTCGCGGGAAATTATCCTGCAAATTATGGGAGAATAATATAGGAAGCGCCGCTTTCTAATGACAGGAGGTTATCATGCCTAATGCACAATCGCTGGCAACCGTGTTGTTTTGCATCCTGGGTTTCTGTATATTTCTGGCGCTGGGCGCCTTTATAGGTAAGAAAACTTCACCGGGTCGGTTGGTTACATTCGCGGGAGTTGTTGCGCTGATTGCGGTTGTCGGCTTCGCCGTTTACTCAGCATATTATTTTATAACAGTGGCGCACTAATGATTGAGCTTTACTGGCATGCGTAGATAGCTATGATTCAGAGTTTTCAATGCCCTGTATGCGGCACACTGAACGCAATCGGTGAACCGGAGTGTACCAATTGCGGCCAGGGCTTTGTATATAATTGTCCTGTTTGCGGTAGTCCCCTGAATAACCGATACGCCACCTGCCCGAATTGCCGCACGGTTTTCAACTGGGCTGTTTCTCCCACACAAAGGCAACCTTCGGTTGACAATCAGGATGCTCCAGGTAGTGTTGTGCGGCAGGAAAACCCACTGACGCCGGGAGCCGGCCGGCAACGGGAGAAAAAGGGTATCAGCCTTGCTTCGCGTCCCACGTTCTGGGCGCTGCTCATCGTCATTTGCGCAGTATTAATCGCCTTATTGCTGATCGCCGGCGGGCTAATTCATGCTTAATTAGGAGGTAACTATGCCGGATCCTAAAACAGTAACTTACATCTTTGCCATAATCCTGCTCTCATGCCTGGTGCTGTCACTGGGCGGCTTCCTGGGGAAGAAATTTGAGGTCTTCCGTATCGTCATATTTGCGGCGGCGGTAGCGCTGGTAACCATAGTGGTTTTCGCCATTTACTTCGCTTATTTAGGTATAAGCGGAAAATTATAATTTCACGGGAGAAGTAGTTTGATATGCATCATGGAAAATTCGGCACAGCCATTAACTGCATGGACGGCCGCGCACAGCTTCCGGTAACAAACTGGATGAAAGGCAAATATGCCCTCGATTTCATCGACATGATTACCGAACCCGGCCCTGATAAGATGCTTTCGCAGGGCAACCCTGCTCAGGTTGAATCGATCAAATCAAGAGTGCTTATCTCGGTAAATGCACACGGTTCAGAGACTATCCTGGTAGCAGCGCATCATGACTGCGCGGGCAATCCTGTAACCAAAGAAGAACACATCAGCCAGGTAAAAGATTGCGTTAAAATCCTGCAATCATGGAAACTGCCGGTAAAAAATATCATCGGCGCCTGGATTAACGATAGCTGGATGCTGGAGATAGTTGCGTAAACAGTATATACACCGGTTCGGTTGCCTCTCACTCAGCCGTGTTGTAGAATTACCCAAATTTTATACAGTATGATACGCGGTCCCGCTTTAGGCAATATAGGGAGAATCTTGATATGAGCAAGAGACTAATCACGATCATTACGCTGGTCACAATATCGGTTATCGCATTATCTTCCTGCGCCCAGCCGAAAAAGGAGATCTTGCCCAGCCAGATGGCCCCCGTTACACGCGGCGACCTTATCCTTTCCGTTTCCTCCGACGGTAACCTTGACATGCCTAACCAGGTGCGCCTGAAGTTTGGTACGCCTGGTACGGTCAAAGATATACCAGCAGAGCAGTACAAGTTGAAGGGAAAACCGGTTAAGGCCGGCACGCTGCTTGCCACGCTGGACGATACAACCCAACTGCTTACAGTTAAGGCCGCCCAGTATGCTGTTGAACAGGCCATCAATAGCGTTATCCAGGGTTGTTGCGGCCCTCGCTCTCCGACTTTTTATTCCCTGGCAACGGCGCTGATGCGTTTTGAACAGGCGCAGGATGAGGTCAGCCAGGCTAAACAACTGGTGAATGACGCTAAATACGCTGATGCCGCCTCCAATATCTCTTTAGCCACATATGATCTTGAGGCGTCACGGTCAGTCTACTCCAATCCTGAGCTCGATACATTTCAAACACAATACAATGATATGAATCAACCAACTCCGCTTTTCCCGGAGCTGATTCAAATCGTCAACGTGCTGGATTCGCAGATTGCCGCATTGAAAAACGTTCAACAACTGCTTGAAGCCGGCGATTATCCCGGCACCTCGCAGGCGCTGGATTCGACAATTATTAGCCTCGATGAAAACCATACTATAATCAAGAATAATTCACGGTTGCCCGGGGTATATACTTATCCCGATACATCGACTTCACTGGCCATCTCAAGGCAGGTGCTCGATGCGCTCTCTGAACTTCAATTAATGCTGACTGAGGACAGCTTTGACAGGGCCAAGGCATCTGAAAAACTCATTATGGCAGAACATGACCTGCTCATGAGCAACATGATATTGAATGAAAGCGAAACTATCTATCGCGCGGGCTTAAACCCGCAGACGCTGCGTAACTATAATATCAATATAGAAACAGCCATGATTAACCTGGATAAAGCCAAGCAGGAACTGCTAAAAACAGAGATTATTGCGCCTTTTGATGGAACCATTGTCGCCGTCGATGTCAAAGTAAACGACCAGCTTTCCCAGTTTGACTATTCTTCGAAGACCGCCGTATATCTTGTTGATACCAAGACAATTAGAATGACGGGCATTATAGATGAAATAGATATTACCCGGGTTGCGGTGGGACAGGAGGCTATACTAACAGTGGATGCTCTTCCTGGACAAAAGCTCAAGGGCAGCGTACGTTTCGTGTCACCATTTGGCGACTTGCAAGCAGGCGTGGTGAATTTCCCTGTTGAGATCTACCTTGATAAAAGCGAGAATGTCGATCTTTTGCGCGGCGGTCTCACGGCTACCGCTGACATTATCACAGGCAAACGTGATAACGTGCTGATGGTGCCGAACCGCGCCATCAAGGGTTTAGCCGGAGATTTTTGGGTTGACGTAGTAACCAATGCATCGACGGCCACTACCGAGAAACGGCCGGTGAAAACAGGCCTTCAGAATAAGAAATCCACGGAGATTATTTCAGGCCTGAAAGAGGGCGAGCAGGTCCTTATTGAGGCTATTAAGTGATCGATTCTACTCCGGTCAGGTGATCTACTATGCCAATGATTCATCTTGAAAACATCGTCAAAATTTACGTCATAGGCGATACAAAGGTTAATGCCCTTGACCACATCAGCCTCGACATAGAGGCCGGCGAAATTGTATCCATTATGGGCCCCTCCGGTTCAGGCAAATCGACCATAATGAACCTGCTGGGATGCCTCGACAGGCCCACCGAGGGCAAGTATGAGCTTGACGGTATCGATGTCAGCCGGATGAGCGATGACGAACTGGCCACGGTCCGCAATAAAAAGATCGGATTTGTATTCCAGTCCTATAACCTTTTGCCCAGGCTCAATGCCGTGATGAATGTCGAGCTTCCGCTCATCTACAACGGCATGGGAAACCGGCACAAAAGGGCTATGGAAGCCATGGAAGCCGTAGGAATTGCCAAACGGGCGCATCATAAACCCAGTGAGATGTCCGGAGGCGAACAGCAGCGGGTGGCGATTGCGCGCGCCCTCGTCAATGATCCTCCGCTGATACTGGCTGATGAGCCCACCGGCAACCTTGATACCAAAACCAGCCACTCCATCATGGAATTCCTGCAGGACCTGAACAAGAAGGGCATAACTATTGTCATTGTCACACATGAGGAAGACATCGCCGGCTACACAAAGCGCACCATCTACCTGCGTGACGGCAGCATAGTCAACGAAAAAACGAGATGAGCATCCTCGAATACCTCCTTTCCGCCTGGCAGGCCCTGTCATCCAACAAATTGCGGTCATTCCTTACCATCCTTGGCATAGTAATAGGTGTGGGCGCGGTAGTCTTTTTGGTCTCGTTCGGCAGGGGTCAGCAGAAGCAAATGACTACCATTTTTGAGAATATGGGCGCCAATGCCATATATGTTTCAGGCTCGACCCGCCAGACGATGGGCGGTGTCAGGCCGGAGGGCACGCTTACGGCGGAAGACGCGGACGCGCTTATCAATAACAACAAGGCGCCGGCGGTAGCAGCCGTAGCGCCACTGTACTCCAAGATGCTTAAGACTGTATACGGCAACCAGATCAGGACCATCAATACAATGGGCTCGACCATGGCTATTCAAAGGATATTGAATTATATAATTGCCAATGGCAGCTTTTTCAATGATGAGGATATCCGCAGGGGCACCAGTGTCGCCATACTGGGCGACCAGGCCGCCAAAGACCTGTTCGGCGCCGTCAACCCGGTCGGAGAGACTTTGCGCATCGGCGGCAGAAAATTCGACGTTATCGGCGTCTGTGAAGCGCGCGGAGGCTTCATGGGGGGCAGCGCAGACAACTTTATCATGATCCCTCTTTCAACCATGCAATCGAGGTTTGGCATCGAAACGACGCCGCAAGGCCATCCCGTGCAGACCATCGTAGTAGAGGCTGCCAGTACCAGCCTCGTCAATACCGCCAGGGACCAGATAACCGAGGTCATCAGGCAACGGCATCACGTGAGGGAGGACGAAGAGAATGATTTCACCGTTATCGACATGCAGGAGATTTTGAAGAGGATGGACCAGTCCATGGCGATCTTCCAGGTCTTCATGGCCAGTGTTGCCAGTATCTCATTGCTGGTAGGCGGCATCGGCATTATGAATATCATGCTGGTTTCAGTTACCGAACGGACCAGGGAGATAGGCGTACGCAAAGCTATCGGGGCCAAACGCCGGGACATCCTGATTCAATTCCTGGTGGAATCTGCTATGTTAAGCCTGACAGGCGGTATCATCGGACTTATGCTGGCCGGGCTGGGTTCCCTGGCAATTAACGGACAGATGATGAATAATATGCCGGTCAGCGCGCCTATATCCGCTGATATTGTCATTATGGCCCTGCTGGTGGCAATCCTCACCGGTATCATCTCGGGCACCTACCCTGCATTCAGGGCAGCCAAGCTTGACCCGATAGAATCGTTGCGGCACGAATAGAATCACCTGCCCTGGATCAGCGAGAGGAATTCGGAACGGGTTACCGCCCTTTTCTCAAATGCTCCCCGCATAGCAGAAGTGATTACATTG
>CAIMUM010000121.1 GCA_903844685.1 uncultured Dehalococcoidia bacterium | reverse complement strand
ATGGGGTCTGAAGGCAAGGAACTGGAGAAGAAGATGGTGGGCATTGCCCGCAGTGGAGGAGTGAGGGTGATCGGGCCCAATTGCATGGGCATTTTCACTTCACGAGGACGTGTCAATACCGTTGTGCCGTATGCCCGTATGCCGCTGGACCCGGGTGGAGTGGGGTTCGTTGGGCAGAGCGGCTGGGTCAGCGAGATGATGCTCAGGCTGGGCAGCGCCCGCGGCCTGCGCTTCAGCGGCATCATCAGTATCGGCAATCAGGGCGACCTCACGCTGGAAGACCTTATCGAATACTGGGGCAGCGACCCCGATACTAAGGTTATCGTAGCCTACATTGAAGGTCTCAAAGACCCCGAACGGTTCGTCAGGCTGGCGAAAGAGATATGCCCTCACAAACCTACCATCATCTGGAAGGCGGGCAGTTCCGAGATGGGAGCCAGGTCGGCCGCTTCGCATACGGGCTCCCTGGCGGGCGACTACCAGGTTTTCCAGGCCATGTCCCGGCAGACCGGCATAATCCCGGCCTATGGCATGGAGGACATCATCGACCTGGCGGTCGCCTTTAGTTGCCCGGTGCTGCCATCCGGTAATGACCTCGGGTTGTTGATCGAGGCAGGCGGTGGCGCTGTGGCCTCGTCGGATGCCGCCACAAGGGTGGGATTAAGAATAAAGCAGTTTTCTTCAGGGCTTCAAAGCAGGCTGGCTGAATACCTGAAGGACAGGGTGCCTCCCTCCAATAACCGCAAAAATCCGGTGGACCTGGTCTGGGCGCCCATCGGCGGAGCTTCAAAGGTGTATGCCGACTGCCTGGATATGATCATGCCCGAGGTGGACGCCTGCATAGTCATCACCTATGCCTTCCTGCAGGAGGAATGGTTCAGGCAGCAGTTGGTGGCGCTGCGCGACCGCTTGGGCAAGCCAATCTTACTCATACCTGCCAACCCGCCCGACCAGATGGACGGCATGATATCGGCCGTCAAGGACGGCCTCCCCACCTATGTGATGCCGGATAACGCCATACGCTGCATGGGCGCCATGCTAAAGAGGACGGATTATTTAAAGAAAGTGAAGCTATGACAGCTATACCGATTGACCTCTCGGTCAGTAGCATGGCATAATTTGCCGGAAAATTCTCTCGAAAAAGCTTAGGAGGAAGTTACTATGGAAACCTATCCCTGGTGGAGCGAAGCACATATTAAGTTAGCCGAAGACGCAAAGAAATTTACCGACGAGGTGCTTATACCCATAGGTGAGCGTGACGCGCTTCTGAAAAAATTCTCGCGCGAAGGATTGAAGCAGATGGCCACTAAAGGCTGGTTCGGCGCGCTGGTTCCCAAGAAATACGGCGGCCACGCCGAGGAATGGGGTGTGACCGGCGCCGCTATTATTACCGAGGAGGCCTCCAGGGCCGGCGAAGCGGCTGGCGGACTGGGTACTACCATGTTCGGCAGCGCTACCCAGATAGTGCATAACGGCACCGAGGCGCAGAAGCAGAAATGGCTGCCTAAAATATGCAAAGGTGAATTGATAGGTTGTATTACCATGACCGAGCCTTATGCCGGGTCGGACATCGCAGGCATCGAAAGCACGGCCGTCCTCGAGGGCGACCATTATATTGTCAACGGCAAGAAGCGCTACCAGACCATCGCAGCGGCCGCCGACCTTTACATGTGCTATTTCCTCACCAGCAGCAAGCCCGAGGACCGCATGATGTACACACATCTGACCGCCATGGTCGTTGAAAAAGGCACGCCCGGTTTCCATATTGAGAAGATAAATGACACCATGGGCTATGATGGTTCATATAACTGTTATTTGAGCTTTGACAATGCTAAGGTGCCGGCCTTCAACCGCCTGGGTCAGGAGGGCGAAGGCTGGAAGATCATGATGGGCGGTCTCAATGTTGAGAGGATACTCAATGCCGCCCCCACGCTTGGGCCCATGCGGGAATGCATCCGCTACACGCAGCAGCACCTGCAGCGGCGCGTCCAGTTCAACCAGCCCACCGGTGCCATCGCAACCAACCAGTTTAAGCTGGCGGACATGATCTGGAAGCTGTACCTGAGCCGGCTGGTCGTCTATTACAGCGCTCATTGCGCCGACCTGGGCAAGGACGTGCCGGTCGAAGCGGCCATCTGCAAGATGTTTTCCTCCGATTCCTGCATGGAAACCTCCATGGAAGCCGTACAATGCATGGGCGGCAACGGCATTATGAAGATTTACCCCATCGAGAGGATATTCCGCGATTCCAAGCACGCCCAGATCGCGGCCGGGACCTCGGAGGTGCTTAAATTGCTCATCTATCGCCAGGGCACGAGGAATATGAAAAATGACCTGCATGTGCCGCAGCGGGTTATCGATCCAGAACTGAAGATGCCGCTGCCCGTCGGGAAACCTTTGCCCAAAACCGCGGTCAAAAACGAGGCCGACGTGCTGAAAGTGCTGGCCGAGAACTACAGGGTCAACCCCGGCCTGCATATGACGCTGGAAGATATCAAGGAATGGTTAGACGTTTCCGACGCCGACCTGGTCAAGTACCTGGAGAGCCTGGAGAAGCAGGGACTGGCCGGGCTTTACCGCACCCGCAAGGGCATCGGCATGGCCAGGGTTACCTACACCGGCCTGCAGAAGGCCAACCCGCCCGAGTACTACCGCTATTTCCCCGCCTGGGCCGACAAGCAGGACTGCTGGTAAGCTGGACTATAAGAAATAAAATAGGGGGCTGCTTATGCAGCCCCCTTATTTTTAACGGCATCTTGCAGAAATCCCGGCCGTCCGAGTACCATGTACAGGCTAATTGATATCTAAAAAGGGAGGTAATATGGCTGGAGTTAAATTCCCGCAAAAGGGCCTGCCGGCGGCGGAACTGAAAAGCCTGCTGCACGATCTGAAATCCAACGACATGGACTGGCGCAATTACCGCGCCTTCAGCATGGTCTTCAGGGCCGGGGAGGATGTCGCGGATATTGTGAGATCTGCCCTAAATGAGTACGTTTTTGAAAACGGGTTGAGCCCGTTCGCCTTTCCCAGCCTGCTGCGCATGGAGACTGAGGTTGTAGCCATGACGGCCGACCTGCTGAATGGGGGTGAGACTGCCGCAGGCAATATGACCTCGGGTGGAACCGAGAGCATCATGATGGCCGTCAAGGCTGCCAGGGATTACGCGAGGGAGAAGAAGCCGGAGATAAAGGCACCGGAACTGGTGATGCTGCGCTCGGCGCACCCCGCCTTCAATAAGGCTGCCCATTTCCTCGGGCTAAAGGCAGTGATCGTGCCTGTCAGCGATGCCTCAGTAGTGGACCTGGACGTGTATCGTAAAGCCTTCAGTCCAAATACGGTTTTCGCGGTAGGTTCGGCTTTCTCCTATCCGCATGGCATCATCGACCCTATCGGCAAAATGGTCGCCATTGCCTCAGAAAAGGGTGTGTGGTTTCACGTGGATTCCTGTGTCGGCGGCTTCATACTGCCATTTATGGAGAAGCTCGGACACCCCATCCCACCCTTCGATTTCCGCGTTCCCGGCGTGACGTCCATGTCGGCCGACGTTCATAAATACGGCTACGTCTCCAAGGGTGCATCGGTGGTGCTCTACAGGGATGCTGATTTGAGGAAATACCAGCTTTTCGTGTATGCCGATTGGCCAGGCGGGGTGTACGCCACGCCCTGTATATCCGGCGCACGTCCCGGCGGGCCGGTTGCGGCCAGTTGGGCGGTCATGAAGTTCCTGGGTTACGAGGGCTATATGCGCCTGGCTGCCGAAGCGATGCAGGCAACGCAGATTTTGATAGAGGGTGTAAATAAAATTCCCGGCTTATATGTCATCGGCAAACCGCCGGCCACTACCTTTGGCGTGGGAAGCAAATCCCTGAATGTCTATGCCATAGGAGATAAAATGAAGCAAAGGGGTTGGCATATCGATAGCCAGCACCTCCCGCCCAGCCTGCATTTCACGGTGTCGCCCATGCACCTTAAGGTGGTGGAGCCCTGCCTCAAGGATTTGCGGGAAGCCGTGCAGGAAGTATCGGCCATGAAGCCGGAGGATGTTACCGGAGATGCCGCTATCTATGGGATGATAGGCTCTATGCCGGACCGCTCTCAGGCCAAAGAAATCACCATGCAGTATTTCAATGACCTTTATAAAACCGGGTAGGATTGCCTTTGTCTCCTGAGATCACCAATATCCTGCTGCTGGCGCTGATACTGGTGCTGGCGCATATGGTGGAGACCACGCTTGGATTCGGCGACACCATTATCGCGCTGGCCTTCGGCCTTTTCCTTTTCCCGCTGGAAGCGCTGCTGCCGGCGCTGGTTGCCCTGGCCATCCTGCAGAGCACCTGGCTGGTTATGCGGTGGCACAGGCAGGTCAACTGGCGCCTGTTGCTCGTGACCATTCTTCCGCTGGCCGCCCTCGGTATGATCGCGGGCATATTTATACGCAATTACGCCAATGAAACGGTGCTGATAATAGTGCTGGGGGTTTTTATCATGCTGGTTTCGGCTGTCGAGCTGATCGGGCTGTACATACGGAAGTCCGCCGCCGGGCCGCTGCCCCGCTACCTGGCGGCGCCGGTTATCGTGGGTGGCGGCATCTTTCACGGGCTTTTCGCCACGGGTGGACCGCTGATCGTCTATTACGCCGGGCGGGAGATACGCGAGCCGCAGGCTTTCCTCGGAACGCTGGCTGTCCTCTGGCTGATACTGAACGTGGTGTTGTATGCAACAATGTGGATTGCGGGAAGCGCCAATCTGCAATCTCTGCAGCTGGCGGCGGTTGTGCTGCCCGGTTTCATTGCCGGCGTGGCGATCGGCAGCTTCATCAAGGTCAAAGAGATGACCTTCAAAACGTTGACCTGGTCGGTGCTTTTTATCGTGGGGATGATACAATTGATCCGTGCATTGATCGGGTTCATACATTGAATTAAGGGGGGTATTTATAATGCGTGAGATAACCAAGAGCGGGCCGTTGCTGGATGGACAGGGGAACCTGGCCGATTACGGTTGGGCGCGCCAGCCTTTGCTGGATGCCAACCTCGAGAACGTCAACATCTATGCACTGAAATTTTTACAGCCGCTGCGCATCAAGCGCTGGCAGTATTTCGGCATCACCACCCCTACGCATTTCTTCTCTTTCACGCTCAGCAACGTGGGCTACCTGGGGCCGGTCTTTGCCTATGTGCTTGATTTCACCACCGGGCAGTATTATGAGCAGACGCTGAACATCCCCTTCGGCAGCGGCATCGGACTGCCGCGCAACAGCACCTCCGGCGACTGTCATTATAAAAAGGGCGGCCTGCACCTGCATTTCTTTACCAGCAGCGATAATGAGCGCAGGCTGGAAATCAGTTGGCCGGGTTTTGGCGGTTCCGGCCTCTCTGCTGATGTCAGACTGCACCTGAGGGATGGTCACGAGTCAGTGGTCAACGTCTTCCCCTACGAGAACAGGCGCTTCTTCTACACGCGCAAGGTAAACTGCATGCCGGCCGATGGTACAATCGAATTCGGCTGGGATGAAGATAAGGTCAGCGGGCAGAAAACTCGCAAGGTATACGATATACGGCCGGACTGTAGCCTGGGAACGCTGGACTGGGGTGTCGGTGTCTGGCCCTACCGCTCGTTCTGGATATGGGCCAGCTTCTCGCAGTTCCTTCCCGGCGGGCGCACAATCGGCCTTAACGCCGGGGACGGCATCGGCAATAGTCCTGAAATGAATGATAACGCCATTATCCTGGACGGGAAGGTGCACAAGCTCGGGAAAATAGACTTCAAGTACGATAAAAAGGACTTTAAGAAACCCTGGCAGATGACCTCGCCCGACGGCCGGCTTACGCTCGAGTTCAAGCCTTTCTTCGAACGTGTGGCTAAGACCGACGTGGGCATCCTGGCCAGCGAGGTTCACCAGATGTTCGGCCGCTACAGCGGGACGCTGATTACCGACGATGGCGAGAAGATCGAGGTCAAAGACATGGTCGGCTGGGCGGAAGAGCACCACGCACGGTGGTAGATTCCCGGCGAACCGTTATTAAACATCGAGCAATTTGATCAACTGGGCTAGTGTCAGTATGCGAAGGCCGGATTTCTCCGGCAATGCCAAAGCAGAGTGAAAATGCCTGTCACCGGTGACGAAATATTCCGGTTCCGCGCTTATGGCCGCGGCAAATATCGCGGCATCTGTGAAATGCAGATACCCGGTCCACTTTTTCACCTGGTTAATGGACGGATTTATCACGATTTCAGGTGGAGAATTGATCAAGAATGCGTTTAATGCAGAAAGGGCATCGGGTTTCTTTTCCCTCAGCGTGAGCACCGTCTCCATAAGTATCAATTGTGAGACTACGATCGCTATCTGCCCGGACACGTGCATATATAAGATTTTGGCGGGGGTACCTTTAGGGGAATAAATTCCTGATATCAGAACGTTACTATCAATGAATGTGCGGTGGCTATGCTTTTCGGCCATACTCTTTTGCGACCAATTCACGCCTTACCCGCTGCGCAGTTTTGAGCAATTCTTTTTCGGTAACGTCAGATGTCTGAAAAATCCGGTGCAGTTCCTGCAAGGCTTCCAGCGCAATGGACTTCTTTGGTTTTGCCACGAGCTGGTCACCTTCAATATGCAGGCTGAGCCTATCGCCGGGGGCAATGCCTAATTGCTCGCACAGTTTACGCGGCAGTGTAATCTGCCGCTTATCACGTATTATGATGTCGTTAGATACATTTTTGCTCATAAGCTTTCGATAGCAGATGTAAGATGTCATACATCCGACATCCAATATTTTACCACATTCCCGGGAAATTCAACATATTCATGCAGGCGGTATTGGGTATAGTGTATTACTATTCCCTCGGAACACACCGTGGAAGATATAAAGATTTTATCCGCTACCTCTTAAACTTGCCTGATACCGCAATGATATTCAATACCAGTCCGAAGAGGTTGATGCCCACCGCGGCCGCCCAGGACACGATCGAGCTGTACAACTGCGGCTGGGTGAAGATGTTGATGATGTGCGTGACCACGCCGCCGTAGCCCATCACCAGGATGGCGATTCCCATCAATATCCTGTACAGTGTGATCTTGCGCAGGTAGCCCGGGATAAGAAACAGGGCGTAAACTATCATCGAGATGGCGCCGATCACCGGCTGCGTGGGCGCCAGTGCCGGCTTTCCTATTGACGTGAGATACAGGCTCAGGCCGTTATAGAGCATGCCCAGCACGAAATAGATTACCTGCAGGCGCAGCAGTGTTGTCAGTTTCATGTTT
>CAIMUM010000120.1 GCA_903844685.1 uncultured Dehalococcoidia bacterium | reverse complement strand
GCAGGCCAGTCCCTTCACATCAATCCCGAATTCCTGCAGGGCATGCGCCAGCTTCAATCCGCCGCGGCTCACGTAGGGCATCCTCTCCTTTAGCTGGATGTCCGCGTCCTCCGGTACCGTGCTGCCGGCCTTGGTCATCACATTGCCATTCACGGTCACCTCACCCGCCATGATAGCGGCCTGTGCCCTGCTCTTGTTATCAGCAAACCCGCGGGCGACCAGCAGGTTATCTAAACGTTGTTTAGGCATAAAAGTGACGATCGTAGGGGCGTACCTTCAGGTGCGCCCGCAAATGCTATACCGGGCGGGTTTGAAAACCCGCCCCTACGAAATTACACAAATTGATTATTTCGGCTGCGGCGCCGGCGGCCACATGCCCTTGGCAACGCTTTTGGGCATCAGGTCGGCGAGTTCCTTAACGGTCCAGACTCCGTCCTTGAAGATACTCGACACGATGGTCGGCTCAGAATAAAGCCCGATCTCGCCCCCGCCTACAAAGAAGGTCTTGCCGTTGATGCCGGCGGCGCCGTCAGTGGCTAAGTAAACCACCAGCGGGGCGATGTGCTCAGGCGCCATCTTTTTCAATTCGGCGCCGATATCCAGCCCCAGGCCTCCCCCGCCTTCCTTGGCCTTCTTCTCCATGGCAGCCTGTAGTTCGGGCGTCACGGTTAGGCGCGTCGCCGCGATGGGCCGTATGCAATTGACAGTTACGCCGTACTTGCCCATATCCAGCGCAACCGTGCGCGTGAAGCCGACTATGGCTTCCTTGGCAGCGCTGTAGTTGGCCTGCCCCAGGTTGCCCAGTCCGGCCTGCGAAGAGGTATTTATGATGCGGCCGCTCCGCTGCTGACGGAAGAAAGCGCAGGCGTGGCGCGTGCAGAAGAAGTGCCCGTAGACGTGTACCTTCTGGATGATGTCCCACTCGTCCTCGGTCATGTTGAAGACCATGCGGTCGCGCAGTATGCCGGCGTTGTTGACCAGGACGTCGATTTTCCCGAAGGAATCCACCGCGGTCTTGATGATATTTTCAGCGCCCTTCCAGGTCGATACGGAATCATAGTTGGCTACCGCCTGGCCACCCAGCTTCTTTATCTCGGCGACCACCTCGTCGGCCGGGACCGATGCCGCGCCCGCTCCATCCGCGCCACCTCCAAGGTCATTTACCACCACTTTTGCGCCCTCCGAAGCGAAGAGCAGCGCCTCGGCCCTTCCAAGTCCGCGCCCCGAGCCGGTTATTACGACAACTTTGCCATCAAGTAAACCCATGCCAGTACCTCCTGTTCAATTTTGCTGCATATCTTAACCCGCAGGGGGCATTCAGCGCAAGGTGATCGATATCTGTTTGCCGGCGCTGCAGTTCAATGCTCCCGGCTCCGCTCCAGTTCCAGCAGCCGGAGCTTGCGCCACAGTCCTCCACCATATCCGCCCGGTCCCCCACCGGCAGCGATGACGCGGTGGCAGGGGATGATAATGGCTATGCGGTTGGAGCCGTTAGCCCCGCCCACCGCCCTTGCTGCGCTTGGTTTTCCGATAGTCCAGGCTATCTCTCCGTAGCTTCTTGTCTGTCCGTAAGGGATATCCTGCAGTGCTTGCCACACCTTGCGCTGGAAATCCGTGCCCGGGTATGCCAGGGGAATATCGAAAGACATTCGCTTTCCCTCAAAGTACTCGTCTAATTGCCGTTTCAAGCGGGCCAATAGCGGATGCTCACCCGGTAAAAAAAGCATGCGAAACAACTTGCGTGCGGTTTGGGACTGCCTTTCCAGCCTGCCGCGGTCATCGAATTCCAGCAGGCAGATGGCATTGCTAGTTGCACCCGCCAGCATATCGCCAAGCGGCGTCTGGATAACAGCGGTACGGATATGCCCAACAGTGTTAGCGGCCTGCATTTGGTTCCCCCTGTGTTTCCGGGATTAAGATTCCGCCAGGATAGTTTCCTGCTTGAACTTTTCGGCGTCGGCCGGATAGGTACGCGAGGCTATCATGAATAATACGAACCCGAGGAAGCCGCCGATGGACGAAAGCATCACCGCGACGCTGAGGCCATCCACCCCACCACCCAGAAGGTCGGATATCCAGCCTATAAGGAAGGGCCCCCATGCTCCACCCAGTAGATACTGGGCAAATACTACCAGGCCCATAGATAGGCCCTTATGGGCCACTGGCACGATTTCCTGGGAGACGATGGCGAAGGCAGGCACGGCCATGGAGGCCGCTATTCCGTAAATCGCTGCAACGGCGATACCTACCGGGCTGAATTTGGTCAGGATCGCAATCAGGATCGTGACGGCCGCAATCAGGAATGCCAGGCCGGGCACATATATCCTGCCGCGCGGGTTTTTCTTACCCCAATAGTCGGACAGGAAGCCGCCCAGCGGGGCGCCGATGATAGCGGTCAGGCCGATACCGCCCACCAGCATGCCGGAGGTGGCTTCATTCACATTCATCACTCGCATGATCAGGCTGGGCAGCCAATAAAGCACCGACGTGGACATTAGGACAGATAAACCCAGGGCAGGGTAGAACCACTTCACGGTCGGCACCTTGAGCACGTTGCCCAACGCCTTGTAGAAACCAACTAAACCAGTGGAGGCGGTGCTGTCCTCAACCGTCTTGTAATCCTTCATAAAGAAAGCCAGGATTCCCAGTATGACACCGGGGATGGCAAAATAGTAGAAGGGTGTGCGCCAGCCGAACTTGGCTGAGAGTGCACCGCCCAACATCACGCCAACCGCTGCCCCCAGCGGTATAGCGATATGGAAGATGCCCAGGGCCAGACCCCGCCTTTGCTTGGAGTACGAAGCGCCTACCATGGCCGTGCCTCCGGGCACGAAGCCGGCCTCACCCAGGCCGACAAAAGCGCGCGGGAGGATAACAGTGATGAAATTGGTGGCGAAACCCGTCAGGAAGGTGAAAAGGCTCCACAGCATGGCCATGATGCCGATGGATTTTTTACGGCTCCAGCGGTCCACCATGTGGGCTACCGGGAAAGAGAAAAGCACCATACCCAGCAGGAGAATCGTCGAAGCCAGCCCGCACTGGGCATCGGTCAGGCCCAACTCGATCTTCATGGGCTGCAGTATGACCGAGAACACCTGCCGGTCCATGTAGTTGATAGCGTACAGTAATGTGCAGATTATCACCACGTAGTGGGCCCGCCACCCGCCTGTCTTGTACTCCTTCACACCGTCGGGGCCTTTCTCATTTGCCATGACGTACACCTCCTTATATCCGCCGGGCGCTCTGTGCCAATGATTTTACGGCACTATACTACAATGTCCGAAAGTTGTAAAAGTTTGTATGTGCTACAATTTGGGCATCAGCAACCAAGAGGAGGCGGAAATATGGCAATCTGCATCGCAATCTCATTACTGGCAGCGCTCCTGCTCATCCTGCTGGCTGTCATAGCCATCAGGACCGCGTTATTCAAATCAAAACAGCTTGGAGTATCCACTATAGCAAGCTGTCCTGTTGATATCGCTGCGGCCGCGCAGCGGCTGTCAGGAGCCATACAGGTACCCACCGTCTCCAGTCTCGACGAGTCGCAGGTGGATTTTGAACAGCTTGCCCGCTTCCGTGAATACCTGTCCACTACCTTCCCGCAGGTCCATTCCACACTGAATAAGCAGGTCATCAATAAGCACGGACTGCTTTTCACCTGGAAGGGCAGCGATCCCGCCAAAAAGCCCATCCTGCTGCTGGCGCATCAGGACGTGGTCCCCGTCACCGAAGAGGGCTGGACGCATCCCCCTTTCTCCGGCGCAATCGCCGGCGGCCACATCTGGGGCCGCGGCACGCTGGACGATAAGGGCAGCCTGATGGGTATGCTGGAAGCCGTGGAGTACCTGCTCAATGACGGCTTCAAGCCCGCCCGTTCCGTATATATGGCCCTCGGCTTCGACGAAGAGGTCGGCGGCCGGGAGGGCGCCGGCAAGATCGCTGATTTCCTCAAGTCTCAGGGGCTGCAGTTCGAATACATAATCGACGAGGGCGGGGCCGCAGTACTGGGGCTGGTGCCCGGGCTTGCCTCGTGGGTGGCGCTGGTAGGGACCGCCGAGAAGGGCTATCTCTCGCTGGAGCTGTCAACTGAGGCCGCCGGCGGCCATGCAGCGCAGCCACCGCGCGAAACCACGGTCGGCATTGTCGCCGCCGCCATAGCCAGATTGCAGGCGAAGCCCTTTCCTGCGCGCTTAAGCGGCCCCTCGGCAGCGCTCTTCGAGTACATCGGCCCGGAAATGCCCTTCCTCAACAAGATGATCTTTGCCAACCTCTGGCTGTTCCGCTCGATCGTTAAAGGCAAATTGGCGGCCAATCCGGTCACCGATGCTTCCATCCGTACTACCACCGCACCGACCATGTTTCAGGGCAGCGCGCAGGACAACATCCTGCCCATGCTGGCAACGGCGGTCATCAACTTCCGCATACTGCGGGAGGATACTACGGCAACTGTTATTGAAAGGGTTAAATCCGTCATCGGCGACCCCCGTGTAAAGGTCACTCCCATAAAGAAAAACATATTCGAGCCTTCGCCTGCCTCCTCCACGAACGGTTGGAGCTTCGAAATCCTCAGCAGGACTATCAGGGAGACCCTGCCGGGAGTGCTCGTTGCGCCCACGCTGGTGCTGGGCAGGACGGACTGCACCTACTTCACCGGCCTCTCACCCTGTTGCTACCGCTTCGTGCCGCAGCGCATACCCGGTGAGGAGATAGCCTCCCTCCACGG
>CAIMUM010000119.1 GCA_903844685.1 uncultured Dehalococcoidia bacterium | reverse complement strand
GTGGATTACGACGAATTACCCCCCGGGGAAGGGCTTTCCCCCTTACTGGAACAAATCAGCCTGGTGGCGGATACCGATGAGATAGAGAGCAATGCCGATACCACCACACTGATTACCCTGCACCAGGCCAAGGGGTTGGAGTTCCCGGTGGTTTTCATCGTAGGCATGGAAGAGGGACTGCTGCCGCACAGGCGTTCCATGGAGGAGGGTGGGGACGAGCTTGAAGAGGAGCGCCGCCTGTGTTACGTCGGTATAACCCGCGCCGAGCATCAGGTATACCTGATGCATACCGTCCGCCGCAGCATCTACGGCGCCAGCACAGAAAGCACGCCTTCACGCTTCCTTGACGATATCCCTGAACACCTGGTGGAGAGAAAGGGGCTGACCGGCGGGGAGGAGCACCGCGTCGGGCATGCTAAGGGGCAGGAGAAGCACTGGCGGGATGAGGAGGAAGGCATCAGCGTGGCCGACCTGCTGGCAAAGAAAGCGCAGGAGATGCAGCCGCATAGAGAGTTAATCCCCTTGAACCCCGGTGACCGTGTCCGTCATACAAAATTCGGCGACGGGCAGGTTATCGGTATTAAGCCAACCGGCCAGGATAAGGAGATAATCATAGCTTTCGAAGGGAGCGGCGTGAAGAAGCTGCTGCTCAGCGTAGCGCCGCTGGAAAAAATCTGACCCTACATATATGTTGAGGTATTCGCCCTGACCGTTATCGACCTGCTGGATAGCCTGAACCCTGACCAGAGGGAGGCGGTGCGGACTGTTGAAGGCCCGCTGCTGGTGCATGCCGGCCCGGGCAGCGGCAAGACGCGCGTCATCGTCCACCGCATCGCCTATATGGTCATGCAGGCTAAAATCAAACCGCGCCATATACTGGCCGTGACCTTCTCCCGCAAAGCCGCCGAGGAGATGAAAAAACGCCTCGATGAGCTGTTTGATGAGCCGCCCGCTGTCACGATCAGCACCATCCACTCGACCTGCCTGCGCATACTACGTGGCGAGGGCTTGCCGGGCCTGGGAAAAAATTTCGACGTGATTGATGAGGACAGGCAGACAAAACTGATAAAGCACTGCATGGAGCAGGCAGAATTAAGCTTCGAGGAAAATAACCTGCGCCGTATCAGGACGGCTATTAGCTACGCCAAAGTCAATATGCTCGACCCCGATGCCATAATCCCCAAACGGGGTGAGCGCCTCGATGATACCGCCGCCGCGGTTTACCGCGGCTACCAGGCTGAACTTCGCAAACAGCGGGCCGTGGATTACGATGACATGCTGGTACACACTTATTTGCTTTTCAGGGACAACGGCGTGGCGCTGGAGCGCTACCAGCAGCTTCACCGCTACATACTGGTAGACGAGTTCCAGGACACCAGCAGCCTGCAATACCAGATAATCAGGATGCTGGGCTCCAGGTTCCGCAACGTCTGCGTTGTAGGCGACCCCGACCAGACCATCTATTCCTGGCGGCAGGCCGAGATGCGCAATACCGACAATTTTCGCAAAGACTTCCCAGGTACACGCATCATCGGCATGGCGGAGAATTACCGCTCGACCGGGACCATTGTAGATGCCGCCAATGCACTCATCTCACGCAACCACCTGCGCAAAGAGAAGGGAATCACCACTTCACGCGAGAAAGGAAGCCCCCTGTTTGTCACAGGTCTTAAAGATGCGGCGGATGAGGCTCAATATATTGCCCGCCAGGTAAAGAAGCTGCTGTCGGAACGCAGCCTTAAGAATACCGACTTCGCCGTGCTTTACCGCACCAACGCGCAGTCCCGGGCGATCGAGGATGTCTTCTGCGCCGAAGGTCTCCCTTACAAGCTGCCCGGCGGCACCCCCTTCTACAAGCGCAAGGAGGTGCAGGACATGGTAGCCTGGCTGCGCGTGATGCGCAATCCCGCGGACGATGCCGCCCTCACGCGCGTTATCAGGCTGGCCGGTAAGGGCATCGGCGCCAAATCGTTATCCGAACTGCAGGAGCAGGCTGAAAAATCCCGGTTGCACCTCAACCAGGTTCTGCAACAGCCTGCGCTAAATTTATCCACATTGCCTTTACGTGAACGCAACGCTGTCGCCCGCTTCCAAGCCCAATTGCAGGGGTTATATGCTGAAAGCAGGCATGTCAGCTTAATCACGCTCATGAACCGTATTCTTGAAACGACGGCCTACAGGGAGCATCTCCAGGGGGAGGACAACCCTGAGGAACGCTGGGAAAACCTGCTGGAATTCATCTCTCTGGCCCAGGCCTATGAGCACCTCGGCCCGGCCGTTGCCCTCAGTTCATTACTGGGCAGGGTCAGCCAGGCATCCGTGATAGACGAACTCGGGCAGGAGGCGGACGCGGTGACTTTCTATACCCTGCACGGCTCGAAGGGACTGGAGTTCCCCGTGGTCTTCATTGCGGGGATGGAGGAGGGATTGCTGCCGCACGGAAGATCTATTGATGACCCGGCCAAACTGGAGGAGGAGAGGCGCCTGTGCTATGTGGGCATCACCCGCGCCATGGACCTTGCCTATCTTACCTATGCCGCAAAACGTTTTCTGTCGGGAGAAGCCAGCCAGCGAGTTCCCTCCCGTTTTCTGCGCGAACTACCCTCTAACCTTGTCAGCAGGCAGGATTATAACGGGCACATTATCAGGGATGACTCCCCCGGGTTCAACGCGGCATTGCCTGAACCGCCGCAGCCGGAGAAGGAGATGCTGTTTAATGCCGGGGATAAGGTCACTCACGTAAAATTCGGTGTCGGCCGAGTTGAGAAAATCCTGAAGCGTGCCGCCGATTTTCATGTTATAGTAGTTTTTGATGATTACGGCACTAAAAAACTCCTCTATAGTCTTGCCAACCTGGAGAAGCTGTCGTGAGTGAAAAGCCATCTCCCGAGATACTGAAATTCCCTGAAGGTTTCCTGTGGGGTGTCGGCACGTCCGCCTACCAGGTGGAGGGCGGAAGTACCAATTCGCAGTGGTACGAATTTGAAAAGGCCGGCGGAATCAGGACGGGTGAACCCAGCGGCCGGGCCTGCAACTGGTGGGAGGATGCCGAGCGTGATTTCGACCTGGCGCAGGCCATGGGGATCAACTCCCTGCGCCTCTCGGTAAGCTGGGCACGCATAGAGCCGGAGGAGGGGGTCTTTGATCCCACCGCAATCGAGCACTACCGCAGCATGCTGGCCGGCCTGCTCGAACGCAATATACGGCCTATGGTATGCCTGCACCATTTCGCGAACCCCGTCTGGTTTGAGAAGAAAGGCGCCTTCCTGTCAAAGGACTGCGTAATCGACTTCACCCGTTTCATAAAATTCACGATTGCCGAGCTGAGCGACCTCTGCAGCTACTGGCTGACCTTCAACGAGCCGAACGTCTATGCCGTAACTGGATACCTTGACGGCGAACATCCGCCCGCGTTGCGCGGGCATATTACCGATTACTTAAATGTGCTGGTAAATATGGCGCTCTGCCATGCCAAGGCTTACCATACCATCCACAGGCTGCAGGAGGACGCCATGGTCAGCTTCTCCAACCACTTCATTATCTTCACCGAGGCCAAGAGCCAACTCGTCGACAGGCTGGCCGCCCGAATTGCCAGCGATTTCTTCAACAACGTTTTCGTCAATATGGTGGCCGGCAGGAAGGCCCCACCCTTTACCGCACTAAACCGCTACCTCGAGCAGGTCAAAGATACCTGGGACTTCGTAGGCGTCAACATCTACGGGGGCGTCGACGTGGCCTTCGATATAACCAAACCGGGCATGGGTTTCGTCAAGCGTTTAACACCCAAAAACCGGCGCACCGGCGACCTGACCCCGGAGGGGCAGGCCATGTTCGGGGAGATCTACCCGCAGGGTATCAGGATAGTGGTTGAGAAATTAGCCAGATATAACAAACCGTTCTTCATTTTGGAGAGCGGCGTCCCCGACCGTGCCGATATCCTGCGGCGGTGGGTCATCGCCACCGCCGTCAAGACCATGCACGACCTCATCGGCAGGGGTTACCGGATACTGGGCTACCACCATTGGACCCTGGTGGACAACTTCGAATGGGCCTGGGGCTACGCTCTGAGATTCGGCCTGGTGGAGATGGACCCCGCCACCCAGGCCAGGCAGCCGCGTCCCAGCGCAGCTTTCTACGCGGATATTATCAAAGAGAACGGGCTTACGCCCGATATGCTGAGAAAATACGCCCCCGACGCGCTGCACGAGATTTTCCCCTCATCCATTTAACGCCGGGAAATAAAAGAAGCGGAGGGGTTTCAACCCCTCCGCTTCTTTGCCTTTTATACTGATAACTACGGGCTGATTATTTTGAAGGACCGCGCCCCCTATGGGGCGGGGCACCAGCTGGCGCGCCGGCCGGTTTTTGCGGTTTGGGCAACTCGACGTTAGGCTTCTGCGCTATCCATGCCTTATAGGCATCAACCTGCGCCTGGGTTATCTTACCGTCTTTGAGCAGCTTATCCAGCATGCCGGTGGATTTTGCCGAATCGAAGAAGGGGAACCCCGGTACATCGGCCGGTTTCGCAGACAGCCACGCCTTGTAGGCGTCTGCGTCTGCTTGGGTCAGCTTGCCATCCTTGACCCACGCGGCAAACCTATCGTCTGTGCGAGCCTGCTGCTCTTCCTGCATGACCTGTTTGAAGGCATCTTGCAAGGTGGCCTTGTCGATATTGAGTTTGGCGGCTACCTTTTCCAATATATCGCCGCTGAAGGGAGCGCCAAAACCACGGCCTGGGGGCGGCCCAGAGGGCGCTCCTGCCGGAACGGTTGCTCCTGTATTTGCGCTATCAGCATTGACGGCAGTCATGACGCCGGTTATAAGCAGAACCACTGCAAGCATCCCGGCAGCCAGTCCTAAGACCTTTTTCCACATATAAATCCTCCTTTTACGTGAAATCGCTGTGGGCTATTTTTCCTCAGTTATATCCAGAATACACCATGATTATTAGTAAATTATTTGTGACGGCTTGTCATTTGATTGACGTCCCAAATCAATCGGTGATACATTATGCAATGTCATTTCCGCTTACAAATACCGCTTAATAAAGGGGGCTAAGTATGCTTTCGTTCAGTCCGTCTGAGGAACAGCAAATGATCGTCAACACGGTCAAACAGTTTGCCAATGATGTCATGCGCAAGAAATTCCGTGAATGCGACGAGGAGGGCCAGATACCCGCTGAAATAATCAATACCGCCTGGGAGCTCGGTCTGGTGGTCAGTTGTATCCCCGAGGAATACGGCGGCGCCGGCTGGGAGCACTCGGCCCTGACCGGCACACTGCTGGCCGAGGAACTGGCCTGGGGCGACCTTTCCATGGCCATGCATATTCTCAGCCCCTGGCTGGGTGTGCTCCCCATAGTGGAGATGGGCACATCTGAGCAGAAGAAAAAATACCTGCCCGCGGTCTGCGGCGGCAAATTCACAGCTGCTACGGCAGCCCTGATCGAACCTCGATTCGATTTCGACCACAATGACCTGGGGACCATAGCGAAGAAAAATGGCGGCTATGTGCTTAATGGTGAAAAGTGCTTCGTCCCGCTGGCGCAGGACGCCGCTTTCACGCTGGTTTACGCCGGAGAGGGTAATGCCTCACAGTGTTTTATTGTGGACAAAGGGGCTAAAGGACTGAAAATCGGCGAGCGTGAGAAGAACATGGGCATCAAGGCACTGGCCACCTATGAGCTATCGCTAAAGGACTGCAAAGTTCCTGCTGAACACAAGCTGGGCGGCGAGAAGGGTTGCGATTTCAAGCGGCTGACTAATCTCTCCCGCGTGGCGCTGGCGGCCCTGGCGGTCGGTGTAGCCCGCGGATCATTTGAATTCTCCCGCGATTACGCCAGAGAGCGCTATGCCTTCGGCGAACCCATCGGATCACGCCAGGCAATCGCCTTCATGCTGGCCGATATGGCTATCGAGATAGACGCTGCCCGCCTGCTTAACTGGGAGGCGGCCTGGTTGCTGGACAAAAAAGCAGAGGCCACCCGTGAATGCTGCCTGGCCAAGGCCTATGCCGATAACATGGTGATGCTGTGCACAGATTACGGGGTGCAGGTGATGGGAGGCCATGGCTATGTCCGCGATAATCCAGTAGAACTCTGGTTCCGTAACGGGCGTGGTTTCGTAGCTTTCACCGGCATGGCCATAGTATAGTCAGGAGGTAAACCAATGATTGATTTTGAATTGACCGCCGAAGAAAAAGCCAAGATAGACGAAGCACACGAGGTAGCGCTGAAATATTTCCGCCCTGTGAGCCGCTATTACGACGAACATGAACACGAGGAACCCCAGGATATTATTGACTTTATGTGGAGTAACCGGAGCAAAGGATTCGTAACCGGCCTCGGGGTAGTGGGCGCTATGATGGTAGAGGAACTCTGCTGGGGCGACGCCGGGCTTTACCTGGCCTCTCCAGGCCCCGGGCTGGGCGGCGCCGCCGTGTTCGCTGCCGGCACACAGGAGCAGTGGCGTAAATTCCTGGCGCGTTTTGGCGAAGGCAAGCCCAAGTGGGGCGCCATGGCCATGACCGAGCCGGGCTGCGGTTCCGACACATCCGCCATCCAGGCCACGGCTACCCGCGATGGCGACTTCTGGGTGCTCAACGGCGAGAAAATCTTCGTCACCATGGGGCACCGCGCACTTGACCTCTCGGAAGGCATTATTGTCGTATGGGCTTCGATAGACAAATCGGCCGGGCGCGCCGGCATGAAGTCGTTCGTGGTTGAGGCCGGAACGCCCGGCATGAAGGTGGAGAAGAAGGAGAAGAAACTCGGCATTAAAGCATCCGACACCGTAACCGTCACCTTTGACAACTGCCGCATCCCCTTTGGCAACATCCTGGGCAAGGCTGAGGTCAAGAGCAAGACCGAAGGCTTCAAGGGCGCCATGGCGACATTTGATGTCACGCGTCCGATGGTAGCCGCCCAGGCCCTGGGTGTGACCCGCGCTGCGCTGGATATGCTGCGCGACGAAATCGATAAGCAGGGCATCAAGATACGCTATGACCTGCCCCGCAGCAAGCAGACCGCGCTTGAACATGATTTCATTGAAATGGAAGCCAATTTGAGGGCTGCCCATTTGTTGATGATACGCGCCATGTGGCAGCTTGGCAGCGGCTTGTCCAACGCTCTGGAAGCCTCCATGTCCAAGGCCAAGGCCGGCCGTGCGGCGACGCTGATCACGCAGAGGGCGGTGGAGCTTATGGGACCGCTGGGCTACTCGCGTAAATACCTCTTCGAGAAATTCATGCGGGATGCCAAGATCAATGACATCTTCGAGGGCACCGGCCAGATAAACACGCTGGTCGTTGCCCGCCGCGTGCTCGGTTTCACCCGCGACCAGCTTAAATAGCCGGCATCAGAGATCGGAGAAAAACTTGCGCCAGACCTGGCCGGCCGTGAACGGCCCGCCGTGCCCGGCATAGATTATCTTGGGGTTCTTATCCAGTATGAGCTGTATGCTTTTGAGAAGCTGCTCCTTGTCCCGGCAAAAATAAGGGAAGCTCGGGGTATGCTTGCGCAGCAGGCCGCCGAAGATCATGTCCCCCTGCAGGGCACAGCCCCCCGCCAGCAGTACTGTAACACAGCCAGCTGTATGACCGGGTGTGGGGATGACCTTCCCATCGATACCGAATTTGGCCAGATCCAGCTCACCGTCGATCAATATATCGGGCTCAATGCCCTGCACTTTCGGCGTCTTTATCATACTGGAAATAGCCTGCATCACCTTACCCCTGACCCCCACGGGATAGAGGGGTGGGTTGACCGCCGTACGCAAAGCCTCCGCGTCATCCTTGTGGATAGCCACCGGCGCCCCGGTCTTCTCCTTGAGGAAGGCAGCGCTGCCGTAATGGTCATGGTGGCCGTGGGTGATGAGGATAAGCGATACGTCGGCCGGCTTAATGCCATGCTCTTCCATCTTGGCCAGTATCTTTTCACCGAAACCCGGAATGCCTGTATCTATGATGATGGCCCGTTCACCGCGGACGATGTACGCGTTTACGATAGGGGAACGGACTGAGAAAACCTCCTGCCTTATGCCTGCCATCTTATCCTCCTTTTCACAAATAGCTCATTTTAGTCCAGCACCTGTTCTATTTTAGAGCGTAGCGCCGGCTCCGGCAACGCCCCAACGTTCCGGTCTGCTTCTCTGCCATTCTTGAAGAAAACCAGCAGGGGGATGCTCATGGCCTGGTATTGTGCGGTGTAAGCAATTCGAAACCGCTCCCTTTATCCGGCAGGCGGGCGACATCGGCGCCGAGTATCTCGTAGAGTATCACCTCGCCCACCAGCCAGGTCTTCACCCCCATTCGCAGGCAGCCAGTGGTGGTCTTCCCTGCCCTCCCCAGGGCGGCGTGGATATGCAGCGAGGGTTTACCGTCCTTATCCGGGGCCAGCACCCCCACGCCCACCATCTCGTGAACGCCATCGACGGGGATAAGCATAGGGTCTATCGGCAGTTCCTTGTTCCCGCGTGGGCCTGATACTATTTCCCCACTACCGATCCCTCCCACCAATATGGCCTGGCCAACTGAGATTTTATGCTTCACGGCAAACTTTTCTATGCAACCAGGCAATTCGTCGTTGTCTTCCAGCCTGATCACGAACACCCGGCCGATTTTCCCTTCGCTGTATTTCATTTTCTCCTCCCCTTTATCTGAAGGACTTTTCAAGCAAACCTGCTACCATGTTAATGGAACTGCCCCGGCGAAGCAACAGGCTTACCTTGTTATCTGCCTCCCGTTATCTTAAAATACAACCTCATCACGGGTTAGGCTGGGGCAGACCAGATAAGAGGTCGTTGTTACACTTAATTAAGAGGAGGCTCTATTATGAAAATAACCGAGATCGAGCTTTTTCACGTCCATATCCCGCTCAAGCATACTTTCTGGCCGACCTGGATACCGGGCTACCCTCAGACCCATAACCGCTTCACACTTATCAGGCTGGCTACCGACGAGGGCATAGAGGGCTGGTCGGCCGGCATCGCCATGGGCGAGGAGAGGCAGGGACTGGGCGACCTGCTGGGCGGGTATATAATCGGCGCCGACCCCATGGATATCGACCGCATCCAGAGCCTGCTCAAGCAGGCCGGCTTCCTGGGCTGGCTCAACTACTGGATAGAGCCCGCCTGCTGGGACATCATCGGCAAGGCCAAGGGCAAGCCGGTCTATGAGATTTTGGGAGGCGAGGCCAGGCCTATCGAGGTTTATTGCTCGTTCGGCGAACTGCACGAGCCGGCACAGCGGGTTGAAGAGGTGTTTGCCATGAAGGAACGTGGCTTCAAGGCTTTCAAGCTGCGCGCCAAGGCCAAGGAGTTCAAGGACGATGTCAGGCTGATCGAGGAGGTCAGGAAGGGCGTGGGCAACGGTCCCGTCCTGGCGGTGGACGCCAACCAGGGCTGGCTGGCCTCCATCGTGGACCGCATACCTGCCTGGGACCTCAAGCGCGCTACCGATTACGCAAAGGCCTGCGCAGACAATAAGATAGAGTGGCTGGAGGAGCCACTGGACTGGCACGATTACGATGGGCTGGCTGCACTGAAGAAAATATCTCTGGTCAAGATATCCGGCGCTGAGCTTAACCACGGCTGGGAT
>CAIMUM010000118.1 GCA_903844685.1 uncultured Dehalococcoidia bacterium | reverse complement strand
CCTGGCTCTTCCGGCTTATGCGCCTGGCGCCGGCTGCCGATTGAAATAATTAATCAGGCTTTGATCGACTGATTTCTCCTGGAGGTGTGTCATGTGGAAAGATGCTAAAGATTATATAAAGGCCATGCCGGCCTGGAAGAAGTCCCTCTGGGTTGCTGCGGTCGCAGCCGGAACTTTGCTGATGCTTACCTTCCTTATCTGGGCCTTTTGCCAGCATGGGACAATAGGGCTCTTCAGAGTTAACGGCATGTACCGGATCGTTTTCAGCATATTTATCTGCTATACCATTGCTCTTCCGCTGCTGGCAGTTCTGGACATTTATCTGGGTTCACGTAAACCGGCAGGGAAAATCCGTCTGCCCTCAATATATATCTGGGTCATAGCTGTTATTGCCATTATTCTTCCCTCCGTTCTGATGGGTTGGTTGGTGCCCCAACCTTCTCAGCGCGTGGGTGATAAGGCGGTTCAATTGTTGATGGCAGATGGCACGGGCAAATACGGCATCCCAAATTTAGCTGTGACATGGTGGACCATCAACCCCACGCAAAATACGCTGAAGTGGGGAGACAGCCGTATCAACAATATCGCTAAAGAGGATAAACCTTCTCAGCAGCATGCTTTCATGCTTCGCGACCTCCAACCGGCCACCGAATACTGGTACAGCCTGAATAATGCCAAGCCGGTTCAATTTGTTACCATGCCGGGGATAGGACAGCCTCTTCACTTTGCGGTGGGAAGCGATTCTCATTTCGGCGCCGGCACCGCCCGTAACGACCTGACGCGCAAAATGTTACAGCAGATTTCCGACCCGACCCATAACTACCAGATGTTCTTCTTTCTTGGTGATCTGGTTGAGCGGGGCTTTAATGATGCGCAATGGCAGGAAGCCATACAAGCACTCTCGGCAACCACTTCTACGATACCGGCGCGGTGTGTTGTAGGCAACCATGATACACTCTTCGGAGGTGTAAATTTATATCAGGACTATATGTACCCTCAGCCAATGGAACTCCAAACAGGCTCGCGGCTCTGGCAGCGCATCGATGTGGACAATGTCCATTTCCTGCTTCTTGATCTCGAATGGGGTACTGACAGCTATACACCGGAACAGGCGGTCTGGCTGGAACAGCAGCTTTCAACCATACCAGCCGGGGACTGGCGTATCGTGATGAGTCATTGCTATTACTATTGCTCCGGCGGTTACTGGGAGTTGTGGCCGTGGTATGATGACAAAGATATGATCGACAAGCTGGTACCGTTATTCGAGAAATATCATGTTAATCTCGTTTTCTCCGGGCATAACCACATGCTTGAGCTGTTACAGAAAAACAGTATCACTTATGTTGTATGCGGCGCCTTCGGCGGCTTACCCGATCCCGATAGGTCGTATATTTCGCCGGCCAGCATCTGGTATATGGCAGACCAGAATGCTTTTATGGACGTTACAGTGTCTCAGGACACTGCGACACTGATATTCCGCGACCCCGACTATAAAGAATTGAAGTCCTTGACTGTATCACGCTAAAAAAGAGCGATTTATTATCCTGGACCGGATCCCTGAAACTCAAAAGTTGAGGCCGGGATTTATTGATTAATCTTCCTTTAGCTTGACTTGAAACAACCAATTTTGATATAGTTTCCGCTAATCACCCCCGGAGCCTGATATGTCTATACCTAAATTCAAGGAACTCGAAAGAGCTTACGGATTCGATGAAGTAGCGATCGTGCCGGGGGACGTCACGGTCAATCCCGACCAGACCAACATTGAATTCAAGGTCCGCGATATTACCTTCCCCATACCCATAGTGGCGGCGGCCATGGACGCGGTGGTAGACCCGGATTTCGCTATCCTCTTCAGTAAGGCCGGCGGGCTCCCCATCCTCAATTTGGACGGCGTCCAGGTAAGGTACGAAAACCCTCGCGCCATATTAGACGAGATAATCAACGCGCCACAGGGCGAAGTTACCGCCCTCATGCAAAAAATCTACAGCGAACCCATCAAAGACGCACTCATCGCCCAACGCATCGAAAAGATCAAGAAAGCAGGCGGCACCTGTGCCGTATCCATGATACCCGCCACCACCAAGAAGCTGGCCCCCCTTGCCGAGCAGGCTGGCGCTGATATCATTATTGTGCAGACTACGGTAACGACCGCGCGGCACGTCTCCAAGAGCTACCGCGGCCTCAGCTTCGCCGACCTCTGCAAGCAGTTGCGCATCCCGGTTATGGTAGGCAACGCGGTGACCTACGGCGCGGCGCTCGAACTGATGAGAACCGGCATCGACGGTCTGCTGGTGGGCATCGGCCCGGGAGCGGCGTGTACAACGCGCGAGGTGCTGGGCGTGGGCGTGCCGCAGGTGACTGCCACCATCGACTGCGCCGCCGCGCGCGACGTTTACTTCAAGGAGACCGGCAGGTACGTTTCCATCATCACCGATGGCGGCATACGCATCGGCAGTGATATGTGCAAGGCCTTCGTTTCAGGCGCCGACGCGGTGGTCTTCGGCTCCATTCTGACCCGCGCCGGGGAAGCCCCGGGCAAGGGCTACCACTGGGGAATGTCCCAGCCGTCAGCCACCCTGCCGCGGGGCACACGCATACAGACGGGCATTAAGGGCAACCTGGAGAAACTGCTTTTTGGCCCCAGCCATGTTACCGACGGCACGGAAAACTACGTTGGCGCCCTGCGCAATGCCATGGGCGTCTGCGGGGCACTAAGTATTAAAGAATTCCAGAAAGTTAAAATGGTGATCGCGCCCTCCATCAAGACCGAGGGCAAGTATTTCCAGTCTATCCAGCAAAGCTGCTGAACCTACCATCTAAGCCACTTCAGATTTCATAGACAATTTGACCGCAAACGGTAAATCACTATCCACTGTGCGATCTTTTCTATAGCGGTGCCTGCGGCCCTTTCCCGGGCCTCTTTACTGTCCCTCTGGCCTTAGATTTACCGTTATTACTGGCCATATCTTACCGTTCCTGTTGCCGCGTTGTCCGCCCCGTATTTTCGATTTAATTCATGCAGATTTTACCACTTCGCGGGAAGTTTATTATCCAGCTTCACCCAAACATCCTCTGCCATCTTGATTCCGGGGCCCACGGTATTGCATCGCCAACGACGTAAAGCAGCCCTGATCGCAGATATCGGATGATGGTCGAGTGCAGAGTGCCAGTCACGCGGGCCGGGCAAGCCAGGTCTTGAACGTACTGACTATTTTGAATATCCTGTCCTTGTCAAGGTACAGCCTTTTCAGGCAGCTGAGTTGGCCGAATATCATACTGCTGCTGTAACACGAGGCGTCAAAACCGCCCTGCTGCAGGTAGGCTGCCACCTGTTCATCCGCGGCGAAGTGGTGGTACTTTCGGCCTGTCCTGGTCTCGATGCGGCTATTGATAATATTTAAGACCCAGGTCTTCTGCTTTTTCCCGTATGTGTAGAAATCAGGGGTTATCCACATCCCCTGCGAGGCAAAGGTTTGCAGGAACTTGTGTATGTTGTCCCTCAGGACATCTTTTTCCGACTGCGATAAATAGCTGGCCAGCCCCTCGTGCACCACGGCGATATTCATTTTCTCACCCCCGAAAAACTCCCTGCCAAGCCCATCCCACTCCGCATAGTCCATCGCGTTCAAAGGGTACAATTTATGATGCCCGTCCGGAAAACCGCCGCTTTGCGCCAGGACCTCGTCCAGGACCCTCCTTTTTATGCGCAGCATGTCGGGCAAATCGGTCTCGATATAAAGCCGGCAATCCTTCGACCATTCCAGTCCCCTGGGTGAAAGGCCGGAGGCGACCTCCACAATGGCCCAATCCCCGCCAACATCCCTCAGCACCCTGTTGACCGACAGGTACCGCGCTTCAAGAAACACGATCCGTGAAGTGCTGCGCTGGAAAAACCTGCCGTACCTGCCTATATGTGATGTCAACCTGCCGTACGAGTCAGTCTTGACCGTGCGCTTCACTGCCGCATAGATATCTCTGGTATACGGCAGATCAGTATATTTGGCCCGTATGGCGGCCACCAGTATAGCCGTGGGACTGATTTTCTCGTAATTCGGCATCATAAAGCGGTATCCTGGATCACCAGGCAACACGTATAATTATAGCCGTTATCCGGTATGTTGGAATATCTGCTGGGGCATCCCGCTTCCGCAGACAATGCCGTGCATGCGAAAAAATTTCAGCGGCGAACCATCGATAAGGCCCTAAACTGTTACAGAAAAACCGACACCCCGTAAAGTACCCCGAACCCTATCAGCACCACCGCGCAGATACTGAAGACTATCTTTTGCACTTTCGGCGTCCACAGGTGCCGTGTGCGGAATACCGTCATTGAAACCACCTGGTCCCAGGCGATATCACAGGCGAGGTGGACGATGGTGAAAAGCACCAGGCCGTAAATGCCGAAGGTGACCGCACCGGATATCAAGGCCACCCCGATGGTAGCCCACCAGAGGAAAATATAGGGGTTGCCGCCGGTCATCACCATGCCAGTCACCAGTGGACTGTAAGGCATAACCGATGCTCCCTCAACTGGTTTCCTGAAGGTAAAAAATATCAGCAGCCCCATGACTACCAGCATTAGTCCGCCGGCCAGACCGGTGACCATTTTCACCACAGGGTCGGCAAGGTAAGCAGCAAATCCGAAATAAATCAGCGCGATTATGGGTATCTCGACGATACCATGCCCGATGCCGATTATGGCCCCGGCGTTCCTGTCGTTATATCCTTTGGCGATGGTAGCGGCCGTCAGCGGTCCGGGCAGCATCACTCCGGAGAGCGAGATGCCGGCCGCCGAGAGCAGGAACAGCCAGAGATTCTGCGTCATATTGATTCACACTCTCAAGTGCAGCGTTGTAGGGACGACTCTCAATTAGTCGTCATCATTGTCATCCCCGTCGCCGCCTTCATCCTCCTTAGGCGCCGGTGCAAGCCCCATCCTGGGCACGATGGCAATGCCCTTTTTATCTTTCTTTTTTTCAGGTTTGGGCAGGGCACGGATATCATCGATGAGCGAACTTATCTCCGCTGCAGTGGATCCTGCAGGCAGGACCAGGCATTTAACGCCGGCATCGCGCAATGCTGCAAGTTCGGCAGCGGTGAGTTTAGATATAGTGAGGGCAATAATGGGCTGTCCGGTGAAATCGGCCGCCTTGCGGCAGTTCATCAGCGTCTCGATGGTCAGTGACGGCACACGGATATCTATCATCACGGCTTCTATGCCCGGCTGCAGCCCGTGCACCGACCGCAGCAAGCCGGGCTCGATGCCGGTATCTAACTTGAGTATCCTTCCCACGGACCCCGATTCGTTGCCTGCCAGCGACTTGACCGGCAGGTTCATATCAAACACGATGAAATCGATATCACTGCCCTCCGGCTTGGCGCCCGTGCCCGTCTTTCCACCCCCCAATACCAGGCCAACCGGCATATCAACCTTGTTCTTCAGGTACCTGACCAGCGCGGCGGGAGTCAGCCCGACGGGGTCAAGTATACCGGCAGCGGCGCCGGTGGTGGCAACCTCCTTCAATTCATCCTCGGGTTTGCCGGTAAGCTCAACGGCCACCAGCATGGAAATAGGCGTGTCATCGGCCTCGGACCTGCGAAAGCCCATGGCAGGCAGGCTCGACTTGTTAAGGCCCTCTAATCTATCGACAAATCTGCTCATCAGGCGGTACTCCTTTCAATCAAGATATGGATATTATCGCACGGCGGGCGGCTAAGAGTCTTGCGGGGCAGGTTTTTTATTCTATTACCACTGGAAAACGTCAATGGCCATAATTTTGCCCATGCTCGGCCAGGTCAGCATCTGCCCCGGCTGCTGGAATATCGATACCGCGGCATAATCATCACCCACAACCACATTGACCTCTTTATCAGCGTAATAACCCTGCGATGACGAGGTGTCATCGATATACATCAGGCCATGGTCGGTGGTTTCAAAGGCGTCAAGCGAATGATAGATGACCCCTTCAGCCAGGCTGTCCGGTTTCAGTTCCACCGCAACGATGGCTGACCTGATACCGGCGGCTTCTGCGTTATTATGCAGTATCTCGGCAAAATCGCCGCAGGTAAATTTTCCGGCAATATAAGCCAGCCGGTCGGTCTGGTCCGCCTTGAGGAAGGCCTTCAGGTCCGCCCACGCAGGATTCTTTGCAGAGGGGTTGTTGCGCAGTACGATATACTGGTTACACGCGCCCACCATGACAGCGCCCTTGTAGAAGACGTATTCTTCGTTATCGTTCAACTTGGGCAGCAAGCCGGCGGGGACGTTAGATGGTGTCATTGAGGATGAAGCAGGCGGCGCGGCAGGCAGGCTGGCCGGCTTCACTACCACCGGCACCACGTTTATTATTACCGAACTTACCACGGTTCCGCCACCATTGACAGCGGTCAGGTTATAGGCTGTTATTTCAGATGGCGTTATCTGTATGTTGCCCAACCCTCCGACCCTGCCTATCCCGTGGTCTATGGTAATAGTCTCTGCACCGTTCACGTCCCAGCGCAATCTTGTGACCGAACCTCTCTCAACCCGAGACGGCTCCGCCTTGAATATCACGACGTCAGGCCTGGCTACGGCAGCCGTCTTCGGCAGCAGTGTATCAAGCTGAAATCCCGAACACCCCGCCAGTGCCAGGATAGCTAAGGCTACTAATATATAACCGTTTTTCATCGTCTGTAATCAGCCTGTGTACTAAAAGTATAACGTCAGGTGGTTTTGCGGGCAATTAATCTGCCTGTATAATAACCATCGGCGCCTTTTTCTGTAGAGAGGGAAAGGTTATGCCTAAAATCAACTCTAACTTCTGCCTCACCCCCCCATCTTCACGCATCACTTTCGAGTAACAAACATCCGGTCGTAGCCGTCGCCGGGGATAAACCCCAGGTAGTTGTGTCCAACTTTTTGGGCCCAGATCACTATGTTCTCTTTGCTCTCTGGATCAGATACCCATAACTCTATGGTTTCTCCAGTACGTGCTATTCCCATCGCTTTTTTAGCTTCCAGCAACGGGCCAGGGCAAGCACTACTCCTGGTATCTACTACTTTGGCTGGTTTTACGGTCGAGAAATCAATTTCAGGCATATAAAATAACCTCCTTGCTATCTAAAAGAGTTTTTGTTACGGTAAAGATATCAGTCCGTCAGGCAAACTCTAACTCTGGGATAGCCAAGCAGACGCAGAGCCAGATAGGCGTGAGCCGAAGCCCTTATTGATTCTGAACAGCAAATGATTTCTTCCATCGGATTTACGCCAGCCTTGTTGTAAAGATTGAAGAGATTTATAGCTCTATCCAGTTTATTTTCAACCAGATTCTTAAGCCATGGAATATGAATCGAACCGGGGCTATCTTCGTCTTCGCCGCAAACAAGGAAAGTTTTATCCTGATCCCCGGAATGCTGGTTTACCCATTCCGGTAGTGCAACTTTTTCCTCGCGGCGTTCTGATTTATAGGTAGCCGGTTTGGTTGATATATCGAACGTCCAGTCCGATTTACTTTCATCTATTATTGCTGGAGCGCTGTTTACCATGTATTTATTCTGTTTCCAGGCGGCGAATCCGCCGTTAAGCACGCTGGCTTCGCTTTGGCCCAGATATTCCAGTATCCAGAAAAGACATGCGGCGTCATGGCCATCGCCTTCATCGTAGATCACGACGCAGCAGTCCCGTGAAATACCGTTGGCGCCCAGAAGTGCTTCGATTTTATCTACAGCCTGTATTGCTCCTTCTCCTGAGAGAAATTGTTCGATTGGCAAGTTGAAAGAAAAAGGAATATGCCCTTCGTTATAGGCGTTCACGGCTCTCACATCCACGATCCGAATCTTTGTTTCATTCATAATTGGAGGCGCCTGAACTCCCCAGTAAAAAACCCATTTAGTCTCTTTAAGTACATTGTGATCGCCATAAGTGACCAATGGCAATCCCCGGGGGTCCGCGCACCAGCCTACAGCCGATTCCATGTACATCCTCACATCCGGAAATCCGGCAATGTAACGAAGGGCGAAGTAATTGACAGTTGCATGCATGTTATGATTGCAGTAGGCAACGACTGTGTGTTCGGGCATAACACCGAAACTCGCATACATTTTTCTAATTGAATCGGCCGATTTCCAGGTGCCGTCACGCTTGAAATGGAAAGAATAGGGAATGCATATAGATCCAGGAAGATGGCCTTCTTTTGGCTGGGCAACGTCCGGGCCATAAAACCTCGAGTAAGCGAGTCCTGCGACAAGCTTAATGTTTGCATCTGCCATATGGTCAAGCACCCAACCCGTATCCACACAACGACCCTGATCCATTTCCGCCGCTCCATAGTCAACCGGGTTGACATGAGTCATCTCATCATTGGTTTCGTAACCGTCAGCCTGCCACTGTTCAAGCCCGCCGTCCAGTATTGAGACTTTATCATGGCCCATAGAGTCAAGCGTATAAAATAGCCTTGAAGCAAGCGCGTCAGCCCCATCGGTATAGATTATGACATGGTCATCACGCCTTATCCCGAGTTTCTTACTGAATACTTCAATTAAAGATTGTGCCGGCAAATCCTGATATGGAAGTGTTTTGCCGGGATCAGAAAATACTTCCACACCGCCGCCGCGGGAGATATCAGCGCCATGAGACATATATTCGGACGGTCCGTAGGAAGAATTGACGGCATTCTTGATGTGGCCGGCAAGGTAAAAGGGGGTAGGTCTTGCATCTATGATTTTGATACCTGAATCTGACAGATGTTCATTGAGCCATTCAGTATCAACCAGGGCGCCGACTTTTCCATCTTTATCTTGCACGATAGGGTACCTCCTTGTAGACAAGCAATGATCTGCTTATTGTAGCCTGATGGGGGAATAAAATATTATAAGTGGTGCAACAAGACTCTGATAAGAACAAGCACTACGCTAACTCGCGATCAGCTTAGAATTATACGTAATTAAATATCTAAAATCAAAATGTGTAATTTGCAGCTGATCTCAGCTTATTTGTGATATGGTATGATAATACGGATTGATAACTATTACTAAATCCAGGGAGATAAAATATGGATAATATTATGAAGGTAGTCATCATCGGCGGCGGGGCCTGCGGGCCCAAGACAGCCGCCAGGTTACGACGGCTTGACCCCCGGGCCAGCATAACCATGGTACAGGATGAAGCGCTGATTTCGT
>CAIMUM010000117.1 GCA_903844685.1 uncultured Dehalococcoidia bacterium | reverse complement strand
CAGATTAGTGAAATAAGAAGTTGACATGGCTTTCGGAATGTAATATCGTAAAGGCTAACAACAAGTGAAATATTTCCTAAAGCCATGAAGGGCGGGTTATTATCTTATATTTCGGGCGATTGGGCGTTGAATTGCAATGACGCCCGGCCCTTTATTCCATGGTACCCAGGACAGAAATTTTTCACGACATTTATTAAAGGAGGTTATGGATGAGTTTTAATGAGATTTGGGACTTGCTACTTGGAACGCTCAGGACGACGGGGTTCCCCACGCTCACGTGGCAGCACGTCGTCATGTGGGCAATAGGGTGCTTCTTTCTTTACATGGCCATAGTGAAGGATTTCGAGCCTCTCCTTCTCCTGCCCATCGGTTTCGGAATATTTCTTGTAAATTTTCCGAACACGCCGCTCATGGGTTTCCAGGAAGGACACCCGCAACTACTCCAGTTCTTTTATAAATACGGCATTATCTGGGAGGTAATCCCGTGCCTCATATTCTTGGGACTCGGCGCGATGACCGACTTCGAGCCCATGATCTCCAATCCGAAGATGCTCCTTATAGGAGCGGGCGCCCAGCTCGGTGTATTCGTTACCTTTACCGGAACGATCCTCGCGGGTTTCACGATTAAGGAAGCGGCATCCGTCGGTATCATCGGCGGCGCTGACGGTCCGACCACGATCTACCTTACGGCAAAACTGGCCCCTCATCTTCTCAGCGCCAACACGCTGGCGGCCTATTCCTATATGTCCATGGTGCCCATCATACAGGCGCCGATCATGAGGGCCATGACGAGCCCGAAAGAACGGCTCATCAAGATGAAGGTCGGCAGAAGGTGCTCCCACACGGAGCTGGTGCTTTTTCCTCTCATCTGTGGCGGCATCATTGCCTTGCTAGTCCCCGCGGTTATGCCCCTTATGGGTATGCTCATGTTCGGCAACCTGATGAGGGTGAGCGGGGTGGTGAAACGTCTTACCGACACGGCAGCCAACCCTCTGATGGATATTGTAACCATATTCCTGGGGCTCAGCGTGGGCGCATCCATGCAGGCCCATGTATTTTTGACTTATAAACCCCTGCTGGTCTTCGCCCTCGGCCTTATGGACTTCGTGGTCTGTACGGCAGGCGGTATCCTCACGGTAAAGGTGATCAACCTTATTGCAACAAACAAGATCAACCCCCTGATCGGCAATTCAGGCGTCTCCGCCCTTCCCATGGCGCCGAGACTATCCCAGATCATCGGACAGCAGTATGACAAGAAGAACTACCTGCTTATGCACGCCATGGCCGCATGTCTCGCCGGTTCCATCGGCTCCCCGGCGGCGGCAGGCATGCTCATATCGATGTTTGAGTAAATGAGGGAGGCGCAGATATGAAGAAACTCACATACGCAATTTTTGTTACCTTAATGTTGGGAATAGCCTTCTCGCCCGTAACGGTGCATGCATGGGCAAACGGCACAGCTCCCTGGGGTGCGCCTGTAATGGCCGGAGGCACGCCGGTAAAATCTGATACCACTACCAGTTTCATAGAGTACAACGTTCCCTTTGCAGAAGTGCTCGCATGGTACAAAGATCAGTTAAAGAGCAACCCGGACGTGAAGTACCGGGATTGGAGCGACCAGATGTACATAGAGGACCAGGGAGGCTTAAACTGGCATTCCATCGGCATCTCGAAGAATGACGGGGCCAAGACCACGGTCAAAATCACGAGGGACAACATGACGTGGATTATGAGCAACCTTCTCATCCGGTTCGCCGGTGTCTTTTTTGTGCTCTGCATATTATGGATATTCCTCAATATCAATAGCGCGGTCATGAAGAAATTGTTCT
>CAIMUM010000116.1 GCA_903844685.1 uncultured Dehalococcoidia bacterium | reverse complement strand
GTTATCACCTGCGCGGCGTCACCGCACCCTGTGCTGCGCTATAAGCAGGTCAGTGAAGCTATAGACGGACGCACCGGGCTACCCCTGGTCATACTTGATATCGCCATGCCCAGGAATGTCGAACCCTCCGTCCAGGAAATACCCGGCGTGCATCTTTATAACATCGACGACCTTAATCATATAGCCGAGGGACACCGGCTCGAACGTGAAACGGAGGTCCGGGCAGTCGAGAGGATTATAGGGGAAGAGGTTGCCATGCTGATGAAATGGTGGCAGTCTTATAATGCCAGGCCTGTTATTAAGTCGCTGATGCAAAGAGCCGAGCAAATCCGTTCCGAACAATACGGCAGGTCTGTAAAAAAGCTGCCTGCTCTCACAGGTGAAGAACGGCAGGCTATTGATTTGCTGACCAGGTCCATAGTGGACAAGATACTCAGAGAGCCGATAATGTTTCTTAAATCAGGCGCGGGCAAAGACGGCTCAGAAGTTATCAGCCGGCTTTTCGGCCTTGATGATGAAAGCAAACCATGAAAAATAAGGTAATTATAGGTACGAGAGGAAGCAGGCTGGCCATGATACAGGCCCATATAGTGGCCTCGGCGCTGAAGCACGCCCACCCCGCCCTTGAAATAGAGATACGCAGGATAATGACGGAGGGCGACCGCAACCGCAATATGAGTATAGATGATGCGGGCAACACCGGCATCTTCGTCAAGGCACTGGAAGAGGCACTGGCAGATGAGCGCATCGACGTCGCCGTGCACAGTCTCAAGGATATGCCAACGGAACTTCCGGGCGACATGTGTCTGGCAGCGGTAACGGAAAGGCTTGATCCCCGCGATGCGCTGGTCGCAGTTGCCCGGCTTGGCGAACTCCAGCCGGGCTCCAGGATAGGCACGAGCAGCCTGCGCCGCACCGCTCAGCTTAAAAACCTGCGCAGCGACCTGCAGGTCATTAATATACGCGGCAACGTGGATAGCCGCCTGCGTAAAGTGAACTCGGGTGAAATGCAGGGGATTATCGTTGCCGCCGCTGCCATGATAAGGCTCGGCTGGGAGGATAAAATAACGGAGTACCTGCCGCTGGGCTCCTTCCTGCCGGCCGTGGGGCAGGGTGCGCTGGCCGTTGAAGCCAGGAAGGGTGACCGCGTTACACAAGAATGTGTGACCGTCCTGAATCATCTTCCCACCTGGCAGGCGGTGACTGCGGAACGCGCTTTCCTGCATACTGTAGAAGGAGGCTGCCGCGCACCGGTCGCGGCACTGGCCACTGTGGATGGTCAAATACTGAAAATAACCGCCATGGTTGCGGATAAAGCAGGAACAAAGATTATTAAAAAATCCCTCGAGGGTGATGCCCGGCAGCCGGAGAGCGCGGGAGTAAAATTGGCACAGATGATGTTGGAAGCAGGCGCAGCCTCACTGATTGATGAGATAAGATGTCAATAACCAAAGGGAAGGTCTACCTGATTGGCGCGGGCCCGGGCGATCCCGGGCTGATCACCCTGAAGGCTGTAAACTGCCTGGCAAAGGCAGATGTAGTGGTTTACGACCACCTGGTCAGCAGCCTTATACTTGATTACGCGCCGGCGGCGGCGGAAAAAATCTATGCCGGTAAGATGGGAGGCAAGCATTTCGCCGAGCAGGGTGAGATAAACGGCCTCCTGGTCCGGAAGGCACACCAGGGGAAGACCGTCGCCCGGCTCAAGGGCGGCGACCCTTTCGTGCTCGGCCGCGGGGGTGAAGAAGCTGAAGCCCTGCGAAAAAATAATATCCTGTTTGAGATCGTGCCTGGGGTGACATCGGCCGTGGCCGTACCGGCTTATGCCGGCATACCGGTCACCCACCGCGGACTGGCGTCTTCCCTGGCCATCATCACCGGCCATGAAGACCCGTCCAAGAAAAGTTCCAGCATAAGGTGGGATAAGCTGGCCACGGCTACCGACACACTGGTTATACTGATGGGCATGCAAAACCTTGCCCGGATAACGGCCCGGCTGATGGAACACGGCAGAAAAGCTTCAACCCCGGTTGCGGTAATTAAGGACGGCACGCTTCCATCGCAGGTTTGTATAACGGGCACATTGAGAAATATAGCTGGCAGGATAAGGCAAGCCGGACTTGAAGCTCCAGCAGTCATAGTTGTGGGAGAGGTTGCCAGGCTGCGTGAAAGCCTGCGCTGGTTCGACTCCCTCCCGCTTTTCGGCAAGCGTGTACTCGTCACTCGTGCCGGCAGCCAGGCCGGCAGCTTTGAAAAACTGCTCGCGGAGCATGGCGCCCTGCCGGTACGCTTTTCGAGCATTGAGATAAAGCCCATCACAACTTATAAGAGATTAGACAACGCCCTTGCAAATATAAATAAATACAATTGGATCGCCTTTACCAGTGTCAACGGCGTGGAGATATTTTTCAGCCGCCTGCGTGCTATTGGCCTGGATTCCCGCTGCCTGTCCGGCCTGAAAATCGGCGCAATTGGGCCAATGACCGGCCGGGCGCTGCAGAAAATGGGCATTACGCCGGATTACCTGCCCGCCGAATTTACCGGGCGGGGTTTCACCGCCGGGCTGAAAAAACGTCAGGTCGGCGGGCAAAGGTTCCTGCTTCCCCGCGCCGAGATAGCCGACGATGAGAT
>CAIMUM010000115.1 GCA_903844685.1 uncultured Dehalococcoidia bacterium | reverse complement strand
GCCTGCCCCACCAGGGTTGCCGCACCAGCGCCATGAAAGAACACAGTTTTACGAAAATATTACAATACTTATTATTCTATGCAGGTTTACACTTCATGCCGCTTAGTGATGATCTGATGCAGAGAAATGTTGTATTATTAAGTTGTCATTGAGTTCGACTTTATGACCCTTAGCTCAAGACCGCTATACAGGTGATGTAAAATGACAGATAATACTACTGAGTTGAAGGCCAATACAAATCCTGATATTAAGATAAAAATAGTCCTCGGTGATACTCAATCATTGTTCCGGCTGGGCATTATATCCACACTATCACATGAGGCTGATATCATAATTGAAGGTGAAGCAAGCTCTAAAGAAGAGCTCATCGACAAAGTAACCTGTACAATTCCAGATGTGGTACTTCTTGATATCAATTTGCCTACTGGCAATAGCCTGGATCTGATAAAAAAAATCAAGCAACTATTACCGACAGTTGCTGTTGTTGTTATTACGCCACATATAGATAGTGAAGAGCTTTTTGAAGTAATAAAAGCAGGCGCATCCGGCTATCTCAATCGCGACGTTAATGCAAATGAGCTTATTAAGGTGATACGCAAAGCTGGTTCCGGCCAGTACCCCATATCTGATATGTTCGCCTCACAGCCGGTTGTTGCAACAAAAGTTCTGTCCCTGTTCCAGCATCTTGCCCAGGGCAAAGAAATTGAATCGTTTATTTCACCTCTTACGCCGAGGGAGACAGAAATACTCAACTATGTAGCCCACGGCAATTCCAATAAACAAATTGCAGTCCAACTCAATGTCAGCGAGCATACTATCAGAAACCAAATTACCTGTATCTTCCGTAAGCTGGATGCCAACGCCCGTACCGAGGCTGTATGGAAGGCGTTGGAGCGCGGCATTATCTCCTTTAAGCTGTACCCCAGCTTGCAAATTTCCAGCAAGAAATCAGCAGACTCATCCGGAGGGTGAAAGGACTTATTTTTGGCTCCGCAAGTAGACAGGCTATCGCTTTCCGGTAAATAAGATCCCAACCATGAGCAACATAAACGCTAATAGTTCCGACCAGAAAGCAACTCCTTCCAATATATTGACAAAGTAACTTATAAATCCAAATACAGCAATGACAATAGCAATCCAAAATATGGCTTTATTCGGCGCCTGTAACTCCATTTCTACCTCCTTAAAAGGCTATCGTAATGATATTCTACGGGGCTGACAGGGTCATTGTAAAGTTCTGCCAACTGTGCACCAGCGATTTGCCCCGGTGCGTGCAGTCCAGGCAGTGCTATTTTATAGTTGGGAGGCCTGCCTGATGCACTGTCAGGGCATGCTGCCGCGGCCGAAAATCCCCTGGTCCCGCTGAGCTTGCCCCGGCTCCTATCTAGCCGGCCCAAATTGGTGCAAAGCAGAGCAATGTCGAGTAAAGTTGCAGCCAAGCCTATATATTTAGTGCGTTAAAAACAAACGGACTGAAGATAATAGATTTATTAAAAGATTAGGGTTAGCAGTTACACTAACCCGCAGCAACAGGCATCTTTAACAGCCTTCTGGTAGGTGTCTTGCCGGTGACCATTACCGATGCGCCATCTTCCCCAGGCAAGGTTACAAATTAATGCTCGTTTATTAAGGATATACCACACTGCATTCGGATCAACAGCTAAGAGCATATGTCAATATTTTGAGCCTGCTTAGTCGCTTGATTTTTCGCAATGACAGGTATAAAGAAGGAGGGGCGGCTTGCGCCGCCCCTCCCGTGCTATCGAGTGCCTATGATGTTGTGATTACACCCTGCGGGTTTTGAAGATGAGGATGAGGGTGACGATCACGAGGATGGCGCCGATGGCGATGATGACCCAGACCCAGATCGGGGTTGCCGGTTCCGCGGGAGCCGGTGCCGGTGGTGCCGGGGCACCCTCGGTTTGCATGCTGAAGGTGGCAGACCAATCACTCGGAATGTTCAGGCCATTGACTTCAAGGGCCTTTACGCGCCAGAAGTAATTGGTGCTGTAATCCAGCGTGCCGCTGTATTCGTAAGCGGTGGTGGTGGTAGTGGCGGTTACGACCAGCGTCTTGAACTCAGGATCCTTGGCGAGGTCGAACTGGTACTTGGTGGCCTCTTTCCAGGGGCTCCATGAGAAGGATGCGGGCTTTACCTTGCAGCCGATGCAGCCGTTGTTGGGGGCCAGCAGCTGTACGCCGTAGTACGGGGTATTGACGATGAATCCCGCCTTGACGGTGAAGCTGCGGACATCGGACCAAGGGCTGGCAGCGATCTGACCGGTTGCGGATTTGGCGGAGCGGATCCTCCAGTAGTAGATGGCGCCGGCTTCAGGCAGCGCGCCCGGGGCTATCCAGGCAGCCGGTGAAGTCATGTTGGTGGCGTCCATTTTCAGCAG
>CAIMUM010000114.1 GCA_903844685.1 uncultured Dehalococcoidia bacterium | reverse complement strand
TCGATCACGGGGAAAGGGTTTATACCCTTGATCTCGTTCCTGAAAGGCCACCTGCCCCGCGCTTTAAAGCGGGGCAGTTTTTGCATCTCGCGTTGGATAAATACGACCCCTCAGACTTCTGGCCTGAGTCACGCGTCTTTTCCATCGCATCTTCATCACGGGAACGGGACAGCCTGCGTATAACCTATTCAGTGCGCGGCCGTTATACGGCCCGTATGGAGAAGGAGATAGTGTCTGGACGTGAGGTGTTTATCAAAATGCCTTATGGCGAGTTTAGCGTAAACATGCACAGACAAACCGTGCTGATAGCGGGTGGGACCGGTATCACAGCGTTCACTTCTTTCTTGAGTGATATACCGGATCAGTTTAAACTGCCCTTAACCATAGTTTACGGTGCACGTGAACGCAGGCTGCTGATTTACCGGCGGCTTATAGAGCAGTGCGTACAAAGGGTTGCCAGTACCAGGGCCATCTACTTCCTGGAGAATGCGGATATGCTGGAGGAAAACGAGCTTAGCGGGCAGATATCAGTTACGGCCGCCAGGGGATATATACCCGAAATACAGGATTCCGACTATTACCTTTCCGGGCCACCGTTGATGTTGCAAACGCTTGCGACACAACTGCATAATATGGGTGTTGCCGCTACAGCGATATTTACCGACGCCTGGGAATAAGGTATGGCGAAGCGCATTGATAAAATAGACCTGGAGCATATACTGGATCATACCTCGCATCTGTGGGAAGAGGTGAGGGGGCGGAATATATTCATCACCGGTGGAACAGGCTTCTTTGGTCGCTGGCTTTTAGAGAGTTTTAACTTTGCTAACGATCAATTAGAACTGGGTGCAAAAGCCCTTGTGCTCAGCCGTGATCCGGGCGCGTTCGCAGTCAAAGCGCCGCATCTGGCTAAGCAGCCGGCGGTAAAACTGATAAAGGGTGACATCAGATCATTTGATTTCCCCGCTGGCGATTTCCCCTTTGTCATCCATGCCGCTACCACGTCCAGCGCGCAGCTCAACCGGGAAGACCCGCTGCTGATGTTTGAGACGATTGTTGATGGCACCCGACGGGTTCTTGAGTTTGCCCGCTCGCATGGTACACGCAAATTCCTGCTGACAAGCTCGGGTGCTGTTTACGGAAGGCAGCCGACGGAGATGACGCATATACCGGAGGATTACCCGGGAGCGCCTGATCCAATGGATCCGGACTCGGCCTATGGTGAGGGCAAACGTGCGGCTGAGCTACTCTGCAGGTTGCAAGCCTTGAAGTATGGAATAGAGGCTAAAATCGCCCGTTGTTTCGCTTTCATAGGACCATATCTGCCACTGGATGCCCATTACGCTGTCGGCAACTTTATCCGTAATGCCTGCAAAGGGGAGCCGGTTTGTATAGAAGGCGATGGGACGCCATACCGGTCGTATCTTTACGCGGCTGATCTGGCCATCTGGCTGTGGACGATTTTGTTCAAGGGTGTATCATGCCGGCCGTATAATGTGGGGTCAGACAGGAGCATCAATATAGCTGACCTGGCCGGGTTGGTATGCCGGTTATCACAGCCGGGGACTGAGTTTATCATTGCAAAGCAGGCTGATCCATCCTGCCAACCGCAGAGGTATGTGCCGGCAGTTGAGCTGGCGCGCAATGAGCTGGGACTGGAAAGTTGCGTTTCATTGGAAGAGGCTATTGAGAGGACGATTCGCTGGCACAGAAAATAAGCGAAGATAATCACTGAAAGATATTTAACAATAAATGTCAGTCACAGTACTAAAGTACCATATAATATCTTAACTGATCGTAAATTTGCTCAGAATATTTATTTCTCCGATTTAACCTTGCCAGCGGTCTTTGCTATACTGGATTTATGATAAAGATGGGGTCCAGTGTGGGGCGCTTACTATTAATCTTCGTGATCGCCGCCCTGCTTTTAACCCAGTTCGCGCTTGCTATGCCTGTACCGGTCGCGGCAGCAGGGCCGCCGCAGGCCGGCCAGGAGGCCCCGCACAACCCCGATTTTGATGCCTGGCTGCAGTCAAGGACACATGCCACGCCAAAAAGTGCTAATCAGGCTGCCGCGCAGTCACAATCTGCGCAAACGGCACAAATGGCGCAAACCGCGGATCGTCCCCTTGGCCTTGTACCGCGGGTCATTGACCTGCGCCACCTCAACCGCCTGCCGGTGACCGCCGCGGCGCGTGCCCAGAGCAAGGCTACGGCAGGTTCGCAAGTTGCTACATCGGGCACACAGTCCGCCGCCGGCGGCACAGTTGGCCTGCCCGCAACTTTCGACTGGCGCACGCAGGGAAAAGTCACGCCCATCAAAGACCAGTCCTCCTGCGGCACCTGCTGGGCCTTCGGTACCATGGCCAGCTTCGAGTCCCGCACCTCGATACAGGCCGGTTCCCAGAACGACTTCTCCGAGCAGAACCTGGTATGCTGCACCGATCCCTCCTGGACCTATCTGGCCGCTGATCGCTGCGGCGCCGGTGGCTGGGATTTTATAGCCGTTGACACCCTCACCAAGAAGGGCGCCCGGCCGGAGGCCTGCGATCCTTATAATACAAACACCATCGATGGCGAGACCTGCCAGGGCTGCGCCACCTCCTATAAGGCCACCGGATTCCGCACCGTGTGCTACACCGCCGCCGGCAACGAGGCCGCCATCAAGGACGCCATTTACAATTATGGACCCGTGGAGGCCTCTTTCTATTATAGCAGCGGCACCGTGTACGCACTGCCGCCATCCACAACACCCAAATATATAATACACAACCCCAACAGCGCCTCCGGCCGCAACCACCTCATCTGCATCGTCGGCTGGGACGATGCCTTTAGCTACGGCGGCGTAACCGGCGCCTGGATAATCAAGAATAGCTGGGGCGCCTCTGCCGGGCAGAGCGGCTACTATTATATGACCTACGGCTCCTCCAACCTCGGCGACGTGGGCTATTTCAGTTCTGTCAGCGCCGCGGACCCCAACGAAACAATTTATTATTATGATGAAGCAGGCATGGTCAACTCCTTCGGTTATGGTGGCAGCTCAGCCTGGATGGCCAATGTATTCACCGCCTCGCAGGCCGGCCAATTGACCGCCGCCGACTTCTGGACTACCAGTAGCAATGCCCAGTACCTGATTAATATTTACAGCGGGCAATTCGGCAGCCTGCTGGCCACGCAGTCCGGCACCTGCGCCGAGGAAGGCTATTACTCCATCCCGTTGACCTCCACTGTCAATTTAAGTACCGGCCAGCAATTTACCGTCGCGGTCAAGGTCACCACTCTTGGATATAACTACCCCCTACCCGTGGAGAGGGTTTGGAGTGGGTATTGCAATCCGCCCATCCAGACCGGCGTCAGCTTCGCCAGGCACTACGATGGAGATGCCTGGTCCGACCTGGGCTCGGCCTACCAAACCAAATACAACGCCTGTTTGAGGGCGCGGGTTAAAGCAGCTGCTACGGGTGATATTGGTGATAAGCTCCTGGGCGCCGACGCCTCGGACACTGGCGCCAACCAGCACAATTTGAATTACATCTGCATGACCAGGTATGTGGCCGGGTCCAGCGGCACGCTGAACCTGGTTAAGGTGAAGTCAGCTGCAGCCGGTCATGTAAAGGTGGCCATCTATGACGATAGCTCCGGCCAGCCCGGCGCACTCCGCAGTGCCAACAATACGGGCGCAGCCGTGGCGGCAGGACAATGGA
>CAIMUM010000113.1 GCA_903844685.1 uncultured Dehalococcoidia bacterium | reverse complement strand
CCAGCGCCGAGGCCAGGCCTTCGGGATACCTCGTATAGAGGGCGGACGAGGCGTCGGCTAAGTACTCCCGCTTGCGGGAGATGGCCAGGTAAATGAACTGTGCCATAATGGGTGCGAAAATCATCAGGACAATGGCTACCAGGAGGATGATGATTTGCGCGCTGCCTCCCCCGGAGGAACTCCTGCGGGTGCCACCCCCAAAGAATAGTATGCGCGAACCGTACCAGGCCAGCATGACTATGGTGCCCAGCAGAATACTGCACATGGCCATGAGCAGCACGTCGCGGTTCCTGATATGGGCCATCTCGTGCCCGACCACGCCCTGGAGTTCATCGCGGTTAAGCTTTTGCAGGAGGCCGGACGTCACTGTAACCGAAGCGTGGTTCTTATCCCGACCTGTGGCAAAAGCGTTCATGGCCGGGTCATCGATGATGTATATTTCCGGCATCTTCTCCAGCCCGCAGGCTATCTTCATCTCCTCCACCACGTTATAGACACGCGGCAAATCGTCGGGGCCTATTTTGCGGGCATTGGATATGGAGAGCAGGATGCTGTCGCCCTGGAAGTAGCCCACCAGCGTCATCACTATCCAGACCAGGAGGGCGATCAACAGGCCGACCGACCAATCACCCAGCACGGTTTGGCCCAGCAGGCTGCCGAGCAGGATCAGTATGAAGCCGAGCACTGTAACGAGGATAACCGATCTTACCTGGTTATCCCGGATCTGTTCCCACATGCTATGGCCCTGCTAACTGAAGCTGACCTTGGGAGCCTCGCGCTCGACCGTATCTGTGACCTCGAAGAACTCTCCGGTTTTAAAGCCGCCCATGGAAGCCACGATGTTGGAGGGAAACATCTGTGTCTTATTGTTGTACTGCAGCACAGAGTCGTTATAGAACTGCCGCGAAAAGCTGATCTTATTCTCTGTCGAGGTCAATTCTTCCTGCAAAGCCAGGAAATTCTGGCTGGCCTTGAGGTCAGGATAGCTCTCGGCTACGGCAAACAACCTGCCCAACGCCTGGCTCAATTCCCCTTCCGCTTTGGCCTGCGCCGCAACCCCGCTGTCGGCGGCCTTGATCGCCGTGGTCCGGGCATTAGTAACGGCTTCAAGTGTGCCCCTTTCATGCTGCATGTAGCCCTTGACCGTCTCAACCAGGTTGGGTATAAGGTCATGCCTCCTTTTAAGCTGAACGTCGATCTGCGCCCAGGCGTTCTTCACCTGGTTACGGGCGCCGACCAGCCTGTTGTAGATGCCGGCAAAGATGAGGATGAAGACTACGACTATGGCAAGTATTACAAGTATTGCAACCAACATGATCAATCACCTCCAATCTGTCATGGGCTACCCGGCGCTCCCGGATTAACCCGAAACGCATCCCTGATAAAAAAAAGCGCTTCATAAAGCGGATCCGCCCCGGCAGGTTGCTCGAGCTTCAACTGCCTGACAAAAGCGCCGGATTCCCCGCCATCGAACCATAAGCCATGCCCCGCATTGCATACATCGATGATTATCTCCTGGCCGGACCCGATATCGGTCTTGCTCATATTTTTACCGCATATGGGGCATTTCCTGGTTTTTTCAGCAATCTTTGCCCGTGGACGTTGCATCAGGCTATGGATAAATTTTGCAGTGATACCGCCTGTCAACGTGTCCAGCAACAGCTCCAGTTCACCCCTGTCGAACCAGATGCCATGGCAAATGGAGCAATAGTCGAGCTCGATTTTATCGTGCTCAAGTGCGGTTGTGGTCACTTTGCAAACCGGGCATTTCATAGTGATGGAAACAGTTTATAACCGTGCAGCCGTTTAGTCAAAGATGTTACGGGCATAAGCGGAGAACGGGTCCGCAGGTTATACTGCCTCAACCGGGTTGCCGGATTCTAAATTCGGGTGACCCTGGTGGTATGATAGAATTTATGGCGGCATAATCAAAATCATCCTGATGCGATGGTAAAGCTGGGAGGGAGGGGAAGTTTTACTATGAGAGGAGGTTGGTAAATATGAATGGTAAAGAACGGTTTTTAACTGCATTGTCCGGGGGGCAGCCGGACAGGGTTCCCGTGTGGGAACTGGCCTTCAATGAAGAATCAATCATCAAGATAGGCCGGCTTTTCACCGACGACGTGCCGCCGGTCAAGCTGGTGCACCAGATGACGATGGAGGAGAAGCTGAGGCTGCTGGAACTTCTCTATATGGTGGCGCGCAAGCTTGAGCTTGACGGGCTGACCTCAATCCATCTTTTCGAACGTAATCCCATCGATGATAAGCATGTCAGGGACGGTTGGGGCAGAGTGCTTTACGTTGATCGCGAGGGCGACGCCATACCCGTCGAAGGGCCTGTGAGCGGCCCATCCGACCTCAGGAAGCTCAAAACGGTTCATCCGCAGGATAGCGAATTCCTCATGCTGATGCTCTCATTAGATAAGCTCGGCGGGGATACTGCGCACGTTTTCCACATGACCGGGCCTTTCAGGGAAAGCTGGGCGATGATGGGCGGTATGCAGAAATTGCTGTACTACTATGCCGAAGATGCGGCTTTTGTGAAGGACCTGGCCCGGATTTGTACCGATTACATAATCGAGGCGATAGACCGCGCTATCGGGCTTGGCGCGGATGCCATAGCGCTGGTAAGCGATCTGGCGCACAACTACTCTACCATGATGTCCCCCGCGCATTACGAAGAGTTCCTGCTGCCCTACCATAAAGAGATCACGGATTTCGTGCACAAGCGCGGATTGAAGGTGCTCAAGCACTCTGACGGCAAGCTGTGGCGCATAATGGACCAGATGGCCGAGGCCGGCTTCGATGGGATGCATCCCATCCAGCCGCAGTGCATGGATATCGCTGAGGCCAAGGCAAAGTATGGCAAGCGCTTCTGCCTGCTGGGGAATATAGACTGCGAGATATTGCTGCCCTTCGGCAGCGAAGAAGAAGTGGAGCAGGCCGTGAAAGAGGCTATTGCTGCCGCTGCGCCCGGCGGGGGCTATATCATCAGCTCATCGAATACCATACACCCGGGCTGTAAAGCGGAGAACTATGTTGCGCTGGTCAGGGCGGCCAGAAGATATGGCAAATACCCGCTGCAAGGTTGAAGCATAGCCGCAGGGAGAAACTACTAATACTCGAGCTTGAAGCCTTTTTCCCTGATGAGCTTTACGCAGGCGTCCACGGCGCCGGCATCACGTCGCTATATTTTTTACCGATGAAAACCTCGGGGTTGATGTACAGATCCTGCGGTGCCCCGTGATAGCTGACGAACCTGCCTTCATCGTCGAGGACAAAGACCAGGTCAGCCATAGATGACAGTATGCTCTGCAGCCTGCTTTCAGCCTGCTTTAAAGAGAGCTCGTACTGCTTAGCTTTGTTGGCGGCATCTTTCGATGCCATGTCAGCCTCCCATTTAATCCTGTCTAAATCACCTGTTGACTTTAGTGTACACTATTGAATATATGAAGTCACGCAAAAAGGCGCATCGTAAATAACAGCCATATTAAAGGAAACCCGGCGTAAAGAGCAGGTAATTTCTAACCTTCCGCTTTCAGCATAGCCCCTTTGACACTGTCCTCATCGGCCGCATAGTGCCTGGAGCCAGCGGTGAAAAAGATGCCGGCCAGCAAACCCCCGGCGCAGGCGATTATAACTGCCCAGATTAGTCCCCTTG
>CAIMUM010000112.1 GCA_903844685.1 uncultured Dehalococcoidia bacterium | reverse complement strand
GGGTGTTCTATTTAATAAGAGGGGCTAAAGCCCCTCTTCAACGCCCCCTGCCCAGATGTCATTTGCGTTGGAATATATGTCCCACGTCGTTAGTTACGGAACCTCCGATCAAAGGATTGCTTCAGCCGATTGCGATCGGCTTCGCAATGACGGGTTTAAGTCGCTCCGCTCGCAATGACGTGTTTTGGGGATGACGTGGGGCAAAGGTTAGATTCCGAAGATCTTGGTGGCAGCCTGGGTAAGGCCGACAAAGACGCCGGGCACCACGCCGATGATGACTACCATGACACAGCAGACGGCCAGCGCCGTCCATTCCGGCCAGGATGAAGTGACTTTATCCTGCGAGGCAGGCTCGCCCATCCACATGACCTTGACCACCCTGAAATAGTAGAAGGCGGAGATAACACTGTTGATAACCGCAATGACCACCAGCCAGAGCAACCCCTGGTCTACCGCGCCGTTGAAAATGTAGATCTTGGCGATAAGCCCGGCCGTGGGAGGCAATCCCGTGAGCGATACCAGGAAGAGGGTCAGTGCGCCGGCCAGCAGCGGTGAGCGCTTGCCCATGCCGGTATAGTCAGCGATCTGGTCGCTGTTGATCTTGTTGGAGATGGCGATAATGGCGATGAAGGCGCCCAGGTTGGTCAGCGCGTAGCTGAAGAGGAAGAAGATAATGCCGCTGCGGATATCGGCGTTCCCCTCCATGGCCATGCCCATGGCCGCCAGGCCCACCATGAGGTAGCCCGCCTGGGCAATGCTGGAATACCCGAAGAGCCTCTTGATATTGGTCTGCACCAGGGCCGTCACGTTGCCGACGGTCATGGTTAAAGCCGCCAGCACGGCAATGATAATGGCCCACTCGGCATGCAGCCAATCCGGTTGGCCGAAGGCCGTCATGAGGATGCGTGTAATAACCGCAAAGCCGGCCGCCTTGCTGGCCACCGACAGGTAAGCGGTAATAGGAGTGGGAGCGCCTTCGTAGACGTCGGGCACCCAGAGCTGGAAGGGCACGCTGGCAATCTTAAAGCCGAACCCGGCAATGATCAGAGCCAGGCCGGTCAACAGGAGGGGCGAGGAAACGGCGCCCACAGCGGGCGAGGTCCTGAAATAGTCTGCAATAGCGGTCAGGCCGGTGCTGCCCGTGAGGCCGAAGGTCAGCGCCATGCCGTAAAGCAGTATGGCGGAGGCCACGGCACCCAGGATAAGGTATTTCAGCCCGGCTTCGCTGGAGGTCTTGTCCTTGAGGAAGCTGACCAGCGCGTAGAGCGATATGCTGCTGAGCTCCAGTGAGACGTAGATGGTGATGAGGTTGACGGCCGAGACCAGCAGCATCAGCCCTATGGCCGAGAGCATGAGTATGGCATAGTACTCGCCCTGGAACTTCTCGAATTTCAATACATATTTGTTGGAGGCCATCACCACCAGCACCAGCGAGGCCAGGATCAGCAGCTTGAAGAAGAGGCCGAACTGGTCGATGGCTATCATGTTGTTGAAGGCGGCTATACCGCCGTTGCCCCACAGCCCGACGGTGAAGAAGGCGGCAACCAGGGCGCCTATGACGGACAGGATGGGCAATACGCCTTTGCGGGTGACGAAAAGGTCCACCACCACGATAAGCAGGGCGAAGCACAGCAGGCTTATCTCAGGCATAATATATTTCATCTCATCAATCAACATGTATCTAAACCATCCAGCTCATCATAGGTTACATTCCAATCAGCCTGGCAATGGGCGCCACTCCCATGTTAATTACATTGGTCAGTACGGCCGGGTAGATGCCCACCGCCATGATGACGGCCACGAACGAGAAGGTGCTGATCATCTCAACGGCATCGGCATCTTTAACGCCGTTATACTTGTCCAGCGGGTAGCCGTAGAAGACTCGCTGGAGCATCCAGAGCATGTAGCCGGCGGTAACCACGACTCCGGTAACGGCGATCAGAGTGAATATCTTCATCCCGGCGATGGTGATGCTGGCAAAGCTTCCGGCGAAGGTTATGAACTCGGCGATGAATCCCACCGTGCCGGGCAGGCCCAGCGAAGCCAGTCCGGCAATGCTGAAGACCACCACGATGATGGGCATCTGGCGGGCCAACCCGCTCAAGTTATTGAGGTCGCGCGTATGCGTCTTGTCGTAGACCAGCCCGACCATGGCGAACAGCAGGCCGGTTATCACGCCGTGGCTGAACATCTGGAGGCTGGCGCCCGCCAGACTCACCTGGTTGAGGGCGAAGATGCCCAGCAGCACATAGCCCATATGACTCACGCTGCTGTAGGCGATCAGCCGCTTGAGGTCGGTCTGCCGCATGGTGACCGCCGCGCCGTAAACCACGCCGATGACGGCCAGCGTGCACATGATGGGAGCATATTGCACCGCTATCTGCGGCAGCATGCTGACGCACAGGCGGATCATGCCGTAGCCGCCCATTTTCAGCAGTGCGCCGGCCAGTATTACGCTGGCGGCGGTGGGGGCGTTGGTATGGGCGTCCGGCAGCCAGGTGTGCAGCGGGAAGACCGGCAGTTTTATGGCAAAGCCGACGATCAGCAGGAAGAACAATACGGTCAGCGGTATAAATGACGACGTTATGGAGATGCCCGCCAGGGCGGTAAGGTCGAAGGTATGGGTAATAAAATAGGTGCTCAGTATGCCGGCCAGCATAAATGAGCTGCCCACCAGCGTATATATAAGGTATTTATTGGCGGCATACTCTTTTCGTCCGCTGCCCCAGATGGAGATGAGAAAGTACATGGGGATCAGCTCCAGCTCCCAGAACAGGAAGAAAAGGATCAGGTCCAGCGAGCAGAAGACGCCCAGGATGCTGCTTTCCAGCAGCAGAATCCAGATAAAATACTCCTTGGGCCTGAGCTGTATTTTCCAGGAGACCAGCACGGAGACCACGCCCAGGAAGGTCATGAGGATGACCAGTGGGATGCTCAAGCCGTCCACGCCCAGGTGATAGTAGGCATTGATGGCCGGTATCCAGGCCATCTTCTCTTCGAACTGCATATGCCCGATGGCCGAGCCCGACCTGTCGAACATCCAGAACATGGCAATGGATATGAGGAAGGAGGCCAGGGCAAAGGCCAGGGCTATCCATTTAACAGTTTTCTGGCCCGGCTTCGGCAGGACGGCGATCACAATAATGCCGATGATGGGCAGAAAAACAATCCAGCTCAATAAATTCAGATTCAAAACCATTTACCTCAATGGAATAAATATACGCATATTGCTATGGCAATCACGCCGATGGCAATTGAGATCACATATAGCTGGGTCTGGCCGGTCTGTATCTTGCGCAGGACCCCGCCCGCGCCGGCCGTAGTATTCGCCACGCCGTTGACGGTGCCGTCGACTATGCTGGAATCGAACATGGCCATGGCCTTGAAGATGCCGTTATATAAAATCGTTTTGACGAAGACGTTCTCGTAAAGCTCGTCCATGAAGTATTTGCGGTAAAGCAGGGTGTAGATGGGTTTGAGGGCATTGCCGATCTTCTCCGGGGAGATCCACTTCTTGAGGTACATGGCATAGGCCAGGAAGATGCCCAGCAGGGCCACGATCAATGAGGCCAGCGGCAGCGGATGCGTGAAAACCCCCAGGAATGAGGCCACGAGATTGGTCTCTTCGGCCTGGCTGCCCAGCAACTGGCTGAAGCCGCCTGTCACGTTGAACCATCCGGCGCAGACGGCCATCACGGTCAGTACGACCATGGGCGCTACCATGACGGCGGGTGATTCGTGCGGGCCGTGGGAATGCTCATCGTGGCTGCCGTGCTCGGGTACCGCGCCGCCCTTATATTCTCCGTGGAAGGTCATGAATACGGCCCGGAACATGTAGAAGGCCGTCATGAAGACGGTCACGATGGCCAGGGTAAAGAGCACCGGGTTATTGGCGAAAGCCGCCACCAGGATCTGGTCCTTGCTCCAGAATCCGGCCAGTGGCCAGATGCCGGCCAGGCTCAGCGAGCCGATAACGAAGGTGGCATAGGTCCAGGGCATGGCCTTGCGCAGGCCGCCCATTAATCTCATATCGAATGTGCCTGTTCCGTGGTTGACGCTGCCCGAGCCGAGGAAAAGCAGGCATTTGAAGAAGGCGTGCGTAAAGAGGTGGAAGATGCCGATGGCTACGCTGCCCACGCCCAGGCCGAGCATCATGTAGCCGAGCTGGCTGATGGTGGAGTAGGCCAGCACGCGCTTGATATCGTTCATCACCAGTCCCATGCTGGCAGCGAAGATGGCCGTGAAGGCGCCAATAACGGCTACGGTGGTCATGGCTTCGGCGGAATGCTGGAAGAGCGGGTAGAAGCGGGCTACCAGGAAGACGCCGGCCGCTACCATGGTGGCGGCATGGATCAGGGAGCTGACGGGGGTGGGGCCTTCCATGGCGTCCGGCAGCCAGACGTGCAGCGGGAACTGCGCCGATTTGCCGGCGGCGCCGGCGAAAATGCCGATGGCCACCCAGGTCAGTGTCGTCCCGGCCAGGGCGCCGGTGGCCACCAGGTTGTAAAGAGTCTGGGTATCGAAGGTGCCGGTGCTGGCGTATAAAACAAGGATGGCGGCCAGGAAGCCGAAGTCGCCGGCCCGGGTGACGATGAAGGCTTTCTTGGCGGCATTGGCGGCGGAG
>CAIMUM010000111.1 GCA_903844685.1 uncultured Dehalococcoidia bacterium | reverse complement strand
CTTTTCTTGCGCTCGGTGATGTCCCTTGATTCCCCCAGTATAGATACTGCTTTACCGCCCGGGTCACGTATGATACTGAACTTACTTTCCGTCAATATGGTGGTTCCGTCCTTACAGTAATACTCAAGCTCTAATATGCGGACGGGATTGTAGTCAGGATCGGCTTCCACCTTGGATATCTCCTCTAAAAATAACTCAGATGCTAATTTGAGCGACCCCGGCGTGAGATGCTTCTCCAGCGACATTTCTATTGCCTCCAGAGGCGTGAAGCCGCGCATTTTTTCCACGTTGGGGCTGACGTACATAAGCTTAAGGTTCATATCCAACAGCATTACACCGTCTGCAGTGTGCTCCGCCAGCAGATGGTACTGTGCCTCGCTGGCTTTCAGTGCTTCCTCTGCCTTCTTGCGATCAGTGATGTCAACACTTACCGCGAGTATGCTGTTGATCTCACCCTTCTCACCCAATAACGGCCGCTTTGTTGTATGGTAATAGTGTACCTCACCTGATTGCCAGGTAAAGCTCTCATCCGGGATAATCTTTTCTTTACCCGACTGCAACACTTCAATATCGTCCTGCCGGAACCTGGCAAATTCTTCCGCTGTAACTCCAAGTTCCAAATCAGTTTTTCCTTGTATGTTAGCAGAGGTAGTGCCGTAGGCATTCGCTAATGCGTTATTGGCAAGCAGATACCTGCTATCCCTGTCTTTGACAAAAATTAAATTGGGACTGCTGTCAATAACCTGCCTGAGGAATACTTGCTGGCGCTTCACCTCATCCTCGGCGCGCTTGCGCTCGGTGATATCCTGCACGGCGCCGAAAATTCGCCGGCCACCCGAAGTATCTGGATCTGCCCTGCATTCCATAAGGTTGATAATGTACAGAATGCGCCCGTCCCTGGTCACGATACGGAATTCCCGGTTGTCTGATTCTCCTGCTTTCAATATGTGCAAGGGCTTCGTGGCCATCTCATGATCATCTGGATGTGCTGTAAACATCCAGCAGCCCTGTTCACGAAGTTCGGCTTCCGAATAACCGGTGAGGGTAAAAAACGCATCTGTGATCCAATCTACTTTATAACCAGCATTGCCGGTATGCACACAGGAATAGGCAAATTCGGAACTCAAACGCGAGATATTGCGGTAACGTTCCTCGCTTTCACTCAGTTTCTCCTCAGCTATCCTGCGGTCCGTGATATCGGTCAGGAAAGTAAGTGTCGCAGGTTTGCCCTTCCAGTCTATGAGTGCTGAGCTGACCTGCGCCCACTTAGTGTTACCCCGCTGATCGATCAGCCGGACGGGGTAGACCTCTTCGAATTGCTCGCCCTTCAACCTCCTGAAATGACGATCCATGACCATTTCCACATCATCAGGATGGACAAAATCCACAAAAGGCCTGGGCTCTGTCTGGTCACGGGGATAATCGATGATTGCATAAGCCCGGGGATTGGCGAAAACGATTTTCCCGTCCTGGAATACTAAAATGCCCTCAAAAGCTTCCTCAACCAGCGTACGGTACCTGTCCTCGCTTTTATGCAGCGCCTCCTCGGCCAACTTTTTCGGCGGAGAAGTATTAGCGGCGGCGCCGGCGGCTTTCTTCTTCGTCTCAGGCCTCGGTTTTCGGCTCTTGATTTCTTTATCTTCCTGCTTCTTTTTAGCTGCCATCAGCCAGCCTCCTCCAAACATTGTCGTGCCTGCGGGCGCAAGCCCGTCCGTCCGGTAATGTCCTCCATGGCGGGGAGGATTCTATTTGCCCCTCCGGGCAGTACATGTATATATCACACGGATTTAAATTCGAACTTACCGTTGTGGAAGAGCTCCAGGCAGGTATCCACCACGTCCGGGTCGTAAAGCGTGCCTTTGTTGCGGGATATTTCATCCAGGGCTTTATCTACACCCAGGGCCGGGCGATAAGGACGGTGGGAAGCCATGGCTTCAATCACGTCCGCCACGGCCAGTATTTTTGCTTCCAAAAGCGTATCCTCACTCTTTAGCTGATTGGGATATCCCGAACCATCCAGCCTTTCATGGTGCTGTAAGGCCATCAATGCAACCGGCTGTTGGAATTCTAAATCCTGCAATATGTTATAGCTGCCCTGGGCGTGAGTTTTTATCAGATCAAGTTCTATTGGGGACAACTTCCCAGGTTTGCTAAGGATGTCAGAAGGAACATACATTTTACCTATGTCATGTACCTTGGCTGCTATTACCAGGTGCTCGATTCGGGAATTGTCCAGCTTCATCTCCCTGGCAATGGCGCCTGACAGGTCGGCCACCCGCTGCTGGTGGCCCGCAGTGTATGGGTCCCTCATTTCCACGATCCTGGACATGGTGCTTATCATGCTGCTCATGGTTTTCTGCAGTGACCTGATGGCGGACTCGCGTTCATCCTCTGCTTTCCGCTGTTCGGTCATATCGCGGCTGTACACCAGGACTGCGTATATCTGCCCTGACTGGTCGGTTAGCGGGATTTTGTAAGTATCGTAGATATGCAGCGAGCCGTCGGGCCAGGAAATTATGTTCCTGTGATTGTGAACCATATGTCCCTGAAATGCCTGCAGGTCGTCTGCGTGGAATCCCGCTATGCCCTTGTCAGGGTTGCCCAGGCACAGTTCCTCGGAGAAGACCTCGGTATCCGCCTTACCTATCATGTCCTGGGGCGCGACGTTCTGAGAATCCGCAAAACTCCTGTTGACCAGGAGAAATTTATGCTGGAAGTCTTTGACGTACATCCAGTCGGGTGTGGAGTCTATTACGCTCTGCAAAAGCAGTTTTGAACGCAGGATTGCCTCATCAGCCCGCTTACGATCGGTGATGTCTCGCGCTGATGATAAAGCGCCTTTTACATTGCCGCTTTCGTCCTTGAGCACCCGGCACCACCAGGCAAGCAATCTCTTCTCCCCATCCCTGCGCCGTTGCCAGCTCTCAACATAGATCACGTTCTCGTCGCCCTTGAAAAGAGGCTGAACTTTATCGTAGGTTTCCTGTTCCCCCTCAAAATAAAAGGACACTTCCTTTCCAACCACTCCCTCCCCGAAAAATTCAACGGCTGCCCGGTTTGCCCAGGTATATATCTTATCGTCGTCAACTTCTGCGATAATGTCCGGGACAGCGGCCAGGATGGCCTCCTGGCGTAAGGATAGGATCTTCAGGGATTCATCCACCTTCTTGCGTTCGGTGACGTCGGTCATAAGCCCTGTGATGCCCTCGATCTGTCCGTCTTTATATATTGGTTGGCTGGACGTGCGCACAAATATGATCCGGCCGTCTTCATCCACTACGCGGAATTCCCAGGGCTCTAACTGCCCTGACGCCAGTCGGTTGAAACTGTCCAAAAGGCCCGGGAGGTCATCCGGGTAAATAAGCGGGATAAAAGGTTTCCCTATTAAGTCACTGACCTTGTATTTGGTCACCCGCTCAACTGCCGGGCTGATATAGGTTATGTTTCCCCGGGTATCCAGTGCAAACAAGACATCGTTGAGATTCTCTACAAGCGTACGGTATTTCTCTTCTGATAATATCAGCGCCTTATCCGCCTTTTCCGCCAACGCCTTCTCCAGCATCTTGCGCTCGGTGATGTCCTCAATGGCCAGGAGGATGACCTGGTCTTTGCCCATCACTCTTTGAATTTGCCGGGCATTCAGAAGCATTGTGCGTCTGCCAATGGTGGCAAAATCGTGTTCAACCTCATAGTTATCAAAGGTTGTCTTTTGGGGTAGGATGGTTTCCAGCAGTTCCCGCAGTTTGGGGATATCCCACTGTTTATTGCCCAGGTCATAAATAAGCTGCCCCAAGGTCTCTTCAGGTTTTACCTTGAAGGTTTCATAGAAAGAGCGGTTGACTTTGACTACTTTTAAATCCTGGTCCAGGGCGATTAAGGGTTCACGCACGGTGTCGATGACACTATCGGCCAATTCATGCGCTTGATCTTCGGGTTGTTTAATTACAGCCGGTTGTTTACGGGGGGTTTTTCTGACCATTTTCTATATCCTTGCCACAACCTCTAATGCCCTCACTTTGCCGGTTGCCTCGTATCCAGGTTCAATACTGCTTCAAGTTAAGAGCTGGATTTATTATTATGTATATATACTGAGTGTATCCCCACCCCCCCCCGGATGTCAAAACGTTTAATAGCGATGATGAAAGTCGAGGTGTAAATCGTACTATCAATAGCGCCTCATCTTTTAATAACGGGTACTATTTTTTGGCTTTGCGCTTGAGGAAGCCGTTAACAAAAATCCTGGTGGAATCCATGGCCTCTATAAAAAAGCCGTGCTGCTTATCCTGCAGCAGCACCAGTTCCGCGCCGGGTATTCTCTGCTCCAGCAACTCGCTGTTTTTAAAGGACATTATGCGGTCGGCTGTGCCGCTGATTATCATGGTGGGCGCCTTGATGCCGGGAAGCCTGTCCCAGGTGTCCTCCTTGGAAAT
>CAIMUM010000110.1 GCA_903844685.1 uncultured Dehalococcoidia bacterium | reverse complement strand
TGCTGTTGCCCATGTATAAACCTCCGTTAATGTTTGATCTAAGTAGCAGAGCTTATTGACAAGGACGTTTTTCCTGTGTTATAAATCTAAAAGCGCCAGTAAACCGGCCAGTTTTACACAACAGTATATTTTAAAACGTATTCCGGTATGTTGTAAAGAGATTAGTGTGGTCAGGTATAGTGGAAGATACATATTCCGCATAAATTAATTGGAGGTAGGAGTAATATGAAAGACCCATATGCCAGCAAACCGTGGTTAAAATTCTATGACAAGCACGTACCGGAGAAGATTAATTATCCGAATAAGTCGTATCCTGAGATGTATCGCGAGAACTTCCCCAAGTTCAAAGACATGGTTGCCATACACTATGCGGGGACGGCCATTTCGTTCACCGAACTTGAGCGCATGTCCAACCAGTTCGCTAATTTCCTGATAAAGCAGGGGCTGAAGCCGGGTGATGTTGTCGGTGTTAATCTGCCTAACGTCCCTGCCTATTACATCGCGGTTCTGGGCACGCTCAAAGCCGGGTGCATCCTCTCCGGCGTAAGCCCTTTGCTTACGCAGCGCGAACTGGAATATCAATTGAACAACTCGGGCGCAAGGGTGCTGGTGGCCATGGACCTACTGTGGGGTAACGTTGGGGCCATCATCGCTAAAACAGGCGTTAAGGCAGTGGCCATGGTCGGGATAGCCGATTTCCTGCCGTCCGATAAACAGGCCGCGCCCGGCGCTCTTCCCCCGGTACCGGGTATAACCATAAATCATTTTTTAGAGATATTAAAAGAGATGCCGGCGACCGATCCGAAGGTAAAAATAAGTCCGCACGCCCCGGCCCTGATGCAGTATACGGGCGGAACTACCGGACCATCCAAAGGCGCCGTATTGACACACAAAAACATGGTAGATCACATCACGCAATTGGTTGTATGGCTGGACTATAAGATGGGTAAATCTGTAATTTTATCTGCATTTCCTCTGTTTCATCAGGCGGGGCTTGGTGTCAGTATGTGGAGCATGGCCTTTGGCCAGACCCAGATAGCTGTAGCCAATCCACGTGACCTTGCAGGCATGATCAATATGATGAAGACTTACAGGCCGACGGCCTTTTGCAATGTCCCAACGATTTATATTGAGCTGGGGAGGATGCCGGCCTTCAAGGAGCTGGATTTCTCGAATGTCCAGTACTTCCTCAGCGGCGCCGCTCCTTTCCCGCCAGAATATATCAAGGATTTCGAGGCAGTTGTGGGAGAGGGGAAGGTCTGTGAAGGGCTGGGGATGACCGAGACCAGCCCGCTTTCTTGTGTGTCGCCGTGCTACGGCAAGAAAAAGGCAGGGTCGGTCGGCCTCCCATTCCCGGATGTGCAAATAAAAATAATTGATCCGGTGACCAATGAAATAGTCCCGATAGGAGAGGCGGGCGAACTGGTTGCCAAGGGCCCTCAGGTTTTCACCCTGGGGTACCATAACATGCCGGAAGAGACGGCCCATACCCTGCGGGATGGTTGGATCTACACTGGTGACATAGCCCGCATGGACGAGGACGGCTATGTATGGGTGGTGGACAGACTGAAGGACATGGTGAACGTATCGGGGTACAAGGTGTTCACCCGTGAACTCGATGACATTATCTGTGAGCACCCGGCCGTTGCCATGGCTGCTACTATTGGTATACCCGATCCCAAGCGGCCCGGAGCAGAGATGGTGGCCACTGCGGTTGTCCTGAAACCGGGAGTGGAAAAGAGCGAAGCTACCAGGACCAGCATACTCGACTTCATTAAGGAAAAAGAAGCCCCGTATAAGGTCCCCAAGAAAATTGAATTCATGGACCAGCTTCCGCTCAGTGCGGTCGGCAAAATTCTCAAGCGTGAACTGCGCAGCATCATGGTTCCGAAGGCCTGAGACTGTTGGACTATGCCCCTGCCGGAAGATCGATAGCTGAGAATAGCTGGATCAGTACTATTTTTTCTTCGCGGCAGTGCTTTTTGCCATAATACCATTCAATATAAAGCCAGACATGTGTGCGGCTATCTCTTTGGGTGTCATAGGTCCTTTGGGAGAATACCACACCCAGGTATAATTTGAGGCGCCGACAACGGTATAGACGAGCAGCTTGACATCTACCTGTTTGAATACGCCCTGTTTGATCCCTTCATCAACGATCCGGCATAACATGTCTTCATAGGTATCCCTGAGCTTGACTATTTCTTTTTTATGCCTGCTGATAACCAGCCAGTCCTGTTGCGGCAGCATCGGTCCGATGCCGGTGATGACCACCTGGGAAACATGGTTTTCAATTGCGCGCCTGAATTTGGAATCGGCAGTGTCGTCATCACCGACTATTTTTTCCAGGCTCTCTATGACCACTTTATATGCGACGCGATGTAAATCAAATATGATCTCTTTCTTGCTGGTCCAGTGATGATAGATACTAACCTTGCTTATATGAAGCCTCTCCGCGATCTGGTCCAGCGTTACATTGACATATCCACGTTCACGTATCAGTTCGGCTGCCGTCTCCAAAATCTTCGTCTTGAACTCGCGGCGGCTTTTAATCTTCAGTCTGTATGATTTATCGGCGTCCATTATTAAATCCGTTTACCTGCTTTATTAAATACTATGCAGTTTTACCGGAATGTCCCGGCCTGCGTTCAACAGAGTACAAATTTTAGGTTAAACCCTCGCTTTTGTCAAAATGGATTGGGAAGTTTTACGATTGGTAAAAGGAATTTTGACATACCTGTTTGGGGTGTGGTATAAATCTTGGCGGCAAATGTACTGCATAGTTTTACCAGACGGTATTTGGCGCTGTGTACGGCGTTAGATTAGTAATCGGGCGCCAATAACGTTGCAAAGGTGATGCTTTGGCTCGTTGCCGGCAGTCTTTAAATCACCGGTTTGCCACCGGGCATTAATAGGAGGCCTGACCGTGGACTTTCAATTTTCTGAGCAGCAAGAGATGTTGCGTGCGACCGTGCGGGGGTTTGTGGAAAAAGAGTGTCCCAAGCATATGGTGCGGAAGTGGGATGAGGAACACGCCTTCCCTATGGAGGTTTTCGAAAAACTCAAAAGCCTCGGCATAATGGGCATCATCACGCCGGAAAAGTACGGCGGTACGGGCGGCAGCATCCTCGATTACACTATTATTTGCGAGGAGCTATCCCGCTCAGGATTCTGGGGGCTGGCCTCGTATTTCAACGCTGTGATCATGTATGGGGCTGACATGATACTGCACTGCGGGAACGAAGAGCAGAAGAATCATTACTTGCCCAGGCTTTGCAGGGGGGAGTTGCTCTTTGCCTACGGGATTACAGAACCTGATTCCGGCTCGGACGCCGCTGCCGCCAGGACCACTGCCGTCGAGCAGGGAGACCACTACGTCCTGAACGGGACAAAGATGTTTATCACACTGGCCGACAAGGCCGACTATACCATCACGCTGGCCAGGACCGACAAGGATGTAGCCAAACATAAAGGGTTAACCCTCTTTATCGTGGACACTAAAAGCAACGGTTACAGCGCCAGGCCACTCAAAAAGATGGGCGGTTTTACGGACACCACCTGCGAGGTTGTCTACGATAACGTAAAGGTCCCCAAAACCCACATCCTGGGCGGCTCCGAAGCAGTCAACCGCGGCTGGCAGTTGCTCATCAGCACGCTGGAAACCGAGCACCTGGAGGTGGCCGCCAATTCGCTGGGATATGCGCAGGCCGCCTTCGACGATTCCCTTCAGTATGCCAAGGAGAGGAACGCCTTCGGCCAGCCCATCGGTAAGTTCCAGGCAATCAGTCACATGCTGGCCGAGATGGCGGTGGACCTGCACCTGGCGCGGCTGTGCGTTTATCAGTTGGCCTGGCTGCGCGACGCCAATAAACCCTGTTACAAGGAGTCATGCATGGCCAAGCTGGTTGCTACGGAATGCTGGACCAATATGGCGCACCGGGCCATGCAGATCTTCGGCGGCTATAGCCTGATGTATGAATACGACGTGCAAAGGTACCTGCGCGATTCCTATATCCTGCTCATCGGGGGCGGGACCAGGCAGATACAGAAAAACATGATAGCCAAGTCGCTTGGCCTGTAAATAACGTAAAGGAGAGAACGATGACCCTGAGAACACCCGAACAATATAAAGAGAGTCTGCGCGACGGCAGAGAAGTCTACATGTACGGGGAGAAGGTAAAGGACGTTACCACTCATCCCGCCCTCAAAGTATGCGTCGATACCATGGCACTGGACTATGAGTGTGCCGAGCTTCCTCAGTTCAAGGACCTTGCCAATGTTTATGATCCCGAACTTAAGCAGGAAGTCAGCAGGTATTACTATATACCCAGGAACGGGGAGGACCTGGTCAAGGCCACTGAGCTGATCATAGCTACCTCGACCTATGCCGACGGTTACATACCCCTGGCCAAGGATATCGGCGCGGACGCCATTAACGCCATCCAGATCTTCGCCAACCTGACCGGGAACAAGGAATACATCGATCGGGTGCACAATTTCCGCCAGTACCTGATGAAGGAGGACGTTTCCATCGTTTCAGCGGTCACCGATGCCAAGGGGGACAGGCTGATGCGCCCATCCGACCCCAAGCAGGTGCACCCTGATTTCTACCCGCGGGTGGTAGAGAAAAACGCCAAAGGAATCGTGGTCAGGGGGGCCAAGATGCACATCACGGGCTCCGCTTACTCCAACGAGATCTTTGTAATTCCCGGCAGGGCCATGACCGAGGCCGACAAAGACTATGCGGTGGCATTCGCAGTGCCCTGCAACGCCAAGGGTTTAAAGCAGATCTGTCGTCCCATCAAGTCGGGCATCAGCTCCATGGAATTCCCGGTGGACCGCCCCTGGCGTATGCACACCGACCAATTAATAATCTTTGATGATGTCTTCGTTCCCTGGGAGCGCGTCTTCATGTGCGGAGAGTGGCAGCAAGCCTTTCTCATAGCGCACAATTTCGGCCTGCTGCACAGGCGCACAGGCTGCGCCTACCGTATACCTATCTCGGAGATTTTCGTTGGGATGGCGTACGCCATCGCTGAATATAACGGTGTGGAGAACGTCCCGCATATCAGGGAGAAGCTGACGGAGGCGGCCATGTACCTCCAGACGCTCAAGGCACTGACGCGCGCGGCCTGTCTGGACTTCGTCATGCACGGCGGGATGCCGGTACCCAACCCGGTGACCACCAATATCGCCAAGTACCATTTTGCTGATAAGTACCACGGGTTGGCCAAGCTGATACAGGACATAGCGGGCGGAGCCCTGATAACCAAGCCTACTTACCTGGACTGGCAGAACCCCGAGACGCATCCCTACATGGAGAAATACTTAAGCGGCAAGTCCGGCACCTCTGCCGAGGCCAGGCTGCGCATGTTCGATCTCATACGCAGGCAGCTTGCCTCAGAGTTCGAGGTCATGGTGCTGCACGGCGAGGGCTCGCTCATGTCCCAGAGGATGATGATACTGGCCGAGGCCAGGGAAGAGCTCAAACGCTGTAAGAAGATAGCCGACGATCTGGCCGGCATTAAATAGAAATATGAAAAATCTTGATGTCGGTGCGTACCTTCAGGTGCGCCTGCAAAAGCTGCAAAAGCGGACGGGCCTGAAGGCCCATCCCTACAGTTAAATAAACTCGACGGAGGTAAATTAATGGATGCTTCATACCTGTCCTTAGAGGGTAAGGTAGCACTGATCACAGGGGGCAGCCGCGGTATCGGCAGGTCCATAGCCCTGCAGTTCGCCGATGCGGGCGCTGACGTCGTCGTCAGCAGCCGCAAACTCCCGGATCTCGAGAAGGTGGCCGATGAGATCAGGAAGAAGGGACGACGCAGCCTGGCCGTTCAGGCGCATAATGCCAAAATGGAGGACCTTAGAAACCTTATGACTAGGGTTAAGGAAGAGTTCGGACGCCTTGATATACTGGTCAACAACGCAGTCGCCAACCCCGTGATGGCCGATGTCCTTCACATGGAGGAAGCGCCCTTCGATGTGATCATGAACGCCAATATCAAGGGCTACTACTTCCTCAGCCAGGCGGCCGCCAGGATGATGGTGGAGCAGGGCACGGGTGGCACAATCGTTAATGTGGCCTCGGTGGGCGGCATTTATGTTACAGTAGGCCTGGGCCCCTACTGCATCAGCAAGGCAGCCATCATTATGATGACCAAGTGCCTGGCTGCCGAGCTTGGCAATCATAAAATCCGTGTGAACTGCATTGCCCCCGGTATCGTACAGACCAAGTTCAGCGAAGCGCTATGGAGCAACGAGAAGCTGATGACCGAGTATTTGAAACAAATGCCCCTCGGGAAGATCGGCCAGCCCGAGGAGATCGCCAGGACAGCTCTTTACCTGGC
>CAIMUM010000109.1 GCA_903844685.1 uncultured Dehalococcoidia bacterium | reverse complement strand
GGAATAATCTCCACGAGGGTAATCTTTTTCGCTACGGCTTCAGTGACTACCCTGTTAAGCTCACCGTCTATGCTCCTGCCCTTATTAAATATGTCGTGGAGGTCGAGGACTATTTTAGCCATGATAGGGTTATTATACCAGTAGCCTCTACAGTTCCATCACTTAGATCCCGTTCAGCGCAGCTTCTTCAGTATCCTTCCTCATTGAAAGTGTAATACGCCCGCGTCTGGCATCTACTGACCCAGTGCAATTTCGGCTTGAAGTGCAAAACATCCGGGGGATTTGTTAAGCTTAAGCGGTTTACCCGTTGTAGCCGATTTAACAACGGGCCACAAATAACATCAGGAGGCTGAACTAAACATGCACGCCGGTAATTACGCGATTTCCTGGAGCGGCGGCAAAGACAGTTGCATGGCGCTCTATGAGGCACTCAACCGGGGATTTAAGATATCGCACATCGTCAATTTCATCTCAGATAACCCGCAGAAAGTGCGTTTCCACGGCACCGACGCCAGGTTGATCCACCTGCAGAGCCAGGCGCTGGGCATCCCCCTCTTTCAGAAGGTGACCTCCTGGGAGGAATACGAGAGGGACTTCAAAGCCGGCGTAAGTGAACTGAAACCGGCGGGGCTCAGTGGCATGGTCTTCGGTGATATCTACCTGGACCCGCACCGAGAATGGGTAGAGCGGGTCTGCGGGGAGATCGGCATTGAGGCGCTGGAACCGCTGTGGGGCATGGATACCGGTGAGTTACTGACACAATTTATCGACCTGGGTTTTAAGTCCGTCATCATTTGCGCTAAAGCTGAGCTGATCGAGCGGAAATGGCTGGGCCGTCCGGTAGACCATGAGTTCATGCAGTACCTTGTTGATAAGGGTATTGACCCCTGCGGGGAGAACGGTGAGTATCATACCCTGGTTTTGGATGGTCCCTTGTTCAAACAAAGCGTGGAACTGATTGAGAGCCGCGTTTATGAGCGCGAGGGATACTACTTGCTGGATATCCTGCGGCATAGATTGACTGCCGGTTGACAAAAGAACGCCACGTCGATACGCTTCTCTCGCATGGTCAGCAGAAATAATCTTTTCCTGCTCCGGAATAAGGGAACTTTGAAATAGATGAGTGCAAGCATAATAGCAGCTATTGTGGTCATCAATGCTGTCCAGTATTATTACCTGATATCGGAGATTATAGTCAACGTTCGCACCACGCTGGGAAAGGATGGCACGTCTGACAGGGGAACAATCGGGCTGGTGTGGGTACTCGTTACAATCTCTTTCATCATCGCGTGGCTTCCCGTAATATTGGATTTCGGCCGTCTGCTGGTGCTGGGTGATTGGTTGACCTGGGTCGGCGTAGCTATCATGATTTCGGGCATTGTATTCCGGCGGTATGCTATTTCTGTCCTGGGAAAGTTCTTTACAGCAACAGTCCAGATTCAAAAAGACCACGAATTAATCAAGGCCGGCCCTTACCGCTATATACGGCATCCGTCATACCTGGGAATTCTCATCATAGTCCTGGGGTTGGGAATTGCTTTGGCGAATTGGATTTCCTTACTTTTATGTATAGTGCTTCCCGTCATCGGAGTAATGCAGCGCATCAAGGTGGAAGAGAAGGAATTGGAACAGCACTTCGGCAGGCAATACCAGGACTACAGGAAAAATACCTGGTGTGTTATCCCATACATATATTAAATTGGAGGAACGGCAATGACCTGGCTATTTACAGGTTTCCTAATAGCGTCGATGCTTCATATGGTGGAAGAGTATTTCTTCCCCGGCGGGTTCATGGCGATCATGAAACGGATGAACCCAGCCTTCGCACCCTTCGTCAACGTCCCTGTGGCAATCGTAATAAACGGCCTGCAGTTACTGCTGTGCGTCATCGTGATTTTCATCGGCGCCGGCAACCTGGCCTTCAGCCTGTCGGCCGCCGCCCTGTTATTCGTCAACGGGCTGATGCATTTGGGCGGCGCAATTAAATTGAAAGGCTATGCTCCCGGCGTTATCACTGGGAGCGTCCTGTATATACCGCTATCGGTTTATTCTTTCTACTATTTCGCCGCCTCAGGGCAATTACATGCCGGAAATGCTGCAATAGCGGGCGTACTGGGAATAGTATATCAGCTCGTTCCGCTGGTCTATTTCCTGGCTATGAAGTTGCTATCCCGCATAAAATCGAAATAGCAGACCGTATTTGCCTTCAACTCTTTTTTCAAGGCCATTGCTGCAGTCCAGTCCAGTGAAGCCAGCTTATGGATATGCGCACGGATTTTCTCATCAGCGGAAAGGGAATACGTTACAAGACCATTACCGTCAAGCCGGCGCATCAGTATATCTCTTTCAACCAGCGCCATCAGTGCATTGCCCAGGTCGGCATCGGCAATGCGAAATGACCTGATGATAACATGAAAGCTCAGTTTAGCCTTGGGGTGCCGTCCCATAAGGCGGAGCAGATCGAACTCAATCTCGCTGCATTCATTATCGGTGAGGAATGATAAAAGATCGTTATTAACCGTTGATTTTGCCTTACATTCAGTTACCATATTCGTTCTCCCTTTTTTATATCTCTTCCTGTACATAACTGATTTTCAATAAATACAGTTTAGCAATCTGATGTTAATTTTTTATTAAGGTAATGTTACGAATAAATAAAATGTGGTTCCTTCGCCACGCAACCCCGACGTTTCCTGTAGCCTTGATTATTGGAAAACAGCTTCACTCACTTCAATTACGTGAAAAATTATTTAATTATCTCGGGTCTAATCTAATATCATGAAAGCGTTTAGCCCCAATTGTTAAGAGGTACTTTTTACTGATTGGTTTAACATTTTGCCCATAGATAGTTACTTGAATAATGTAACTATCTGGAAAAAAACAAACCGTTGTCCCCCTTGGCAATTCATCTTTTGCTATATAGGCAACTCCTGCATTGTCACTTCTTACATAAACCAAATTTAAGTATTCATAGTCTTTTGCATTTAGATCTATTGTGCTCAGAGGAATTGTGTCAAGCTTTGTTCCAACCCAGCTCAGCTGAACAGGATCATAATCGACTAATCCAGTACCTTTAACGTCGGTGACTTCTGTTATTTTACCCAGGCAGTTTTTCGCTACGGATCTTCCGGAATTGAATACTCTCAATCTAACATAGTATGCATGAAGCCTAGTATCATTTACCCGTGTTACTCTACAAAATGGTTCTCTATTCTCGAATTCAATGGCAAAACACGGTCTATTCCAAAAAGGCCGTATGATCTCGATATAAAACGTCATTACTGCTAAGGCAAAAGTACCTATCCCTGCAATAATAAATGCCCAATTATCCCCATATGAATTCGAGATCTTAGAATTTGTGATATTCTCTGATGAAACGGCATATGTTTTAATATATGACGTAGATATGGAAAGCAGAAGTAGCAATATGACCAACCCGATGAACAAATAACCATGCCATTTTCTATGCCTATTTAAGGCGATCAGTCTGGTAAAACCAATGTTAAGCCAAGTCGCCCCAATTCTTAAACCCGCTAAGGCATATTGATATATTTGATCCATACTTTACCTCCCATAGCAATGTTAAATTTGGAAATAATGACCTTCCCCCAGTTGAAGTATAACCGGATTTTAAAGCCCCATTTCCATTGAGGGTCAACCCTTCCAAAAAAAACAAGTGTATTTCAACAAAAGTTCGTAATTCTGGTATCCTACTACAGCGGAAATTGCGTCAACAGCCGCCTGTACTGATTTAATACAGCCAGACATTTTATTGAGATTGCCCCAGATGGGAAAACGGGAATGGAGTGTGCTTCGAGCCAGGTGATGATATCGGTGTCGAAGCGCAGCATGTGAGGGGGCCAGACGGCCAGGGGCTTGCCGTTCCGGGGTGCGGCCAGGAATGGCGTGCAGAAGCTTTCAGGATCGATGGGAAAGATCGGGGGTGGCAGTTGCACGGCTATGCAATCAACATTCTCATCATCGGCCATAGCCTCGATGAAAGCGCCGTGGTTGTTATTGAAAGCGCTGAAGGTATAGATAATGCCGAAGTCGTATGGGTTGAGGGCTATCTCCCAGGCAGGGAAAGTCTTGTGCAGCCTATCGTAGCTGGACTGGCCGGGCTTGGCCATGACCAGGCCGTTTTGATAGACCGTATCCGTGGCCAGGACGGCCTCGCCCCCGGGAAAGGTGGCGATGGCTATGCGGTTTCCCTTTGGAATAGGTAGGTAGGAAAAGGCCTTGGCCAGGTAAAGGAAATCGTCCAGCGTATCGGCTTTGATGGCCCCGGCCTGTTTCAGGGCAGACTCAAATACAATGTCGCTGCCCTGCACCAGCGACCCCGTATGCGACATGGCCGCCTTCGCACCGGCTGCGGTCCTGCCGCCTTTTAAGACGATGACGGGTTTGCGGGGCGTAGTCTGTTTGAGAAGGTTGAAGAACCTGCGGCCGCCGCCTTTGATGGATTCAAGGTGAATGCAGATAACTTTGGTCTCAGGGTCCTGAGACAGGTACTCCAGGGCGTCGACCTCGTTGATATCCATCTTGTTGCCGAGATCAATTAGTTTGGCAATGCCGAGATGGAAATCGAACTGCATCCAGTTGAACCTGGGCTCGTACATGCCGGACTGGAAGATGAAGGAAACGCTGCCGGAGGGCAGGCCGGCCATGGTGAAGAAGCTGATAGCGAATTTATTGGCGCTATTTATTGGGCTGAGAGCGTTGGGGCCGATGGTTCTGATGCCCTTTTCCTTTAGCATCCTGGCTATCTCGTCCTGGATTTTCTTGCCTTCAGCGCCGATCTCGGAGAAGCCACCGGT
>CAIMUM010000108.1 GCA_903844685.1 uncultured Dehalococcoidia bacterium | reverse complement strand
GCGCGTGCCAGGCAGCAGTCCCAGCAGCAGCCCGGCCGCGGCGCCCGCGGTTCACCTTTCACCACTTATGAAGCCCAGGATTTGGGCGATCTCAATGATGTTTTCGAGAACCTTTTCAGAGGTATGGGTAGTAGTGGCGCCAGGACCGGTGGAAGGCGCGCACCGCGCAGGGGGCAGGATATCGAGCACCAGATCGAGATGAGCCTTGAGGAGGCCTACAATGGCACAAAAAGGGTGCTCGAGCTCAAATCCGAGCAGGCCTGCCCGGCATGCCAGGGCATGGGCAGGGTGAAAAATGGCGTCTGCCAGCAGTGCGGCGGCGCTGGCGCGGTGTTAAAGCCACGCAGGCTGGAGGTCAAGATACCACCCGGTGTAAAAGAGGGATCAAAGGTGCGCGTCGCCGGGGAAGGGGAACCGGGCGCAGGTGGGACCGGCGGCGACCTTTACCTGGTCATCAAGGTAGCCCCGCATCCCCTCTTTAAGCGGGAGGGCGATGACCTGGCTGTTGAAGTGCCGGTTTCTCTGACAGCAGCCGTGCTGGGTAGTGAAGTGCAGGTGCCAACCCTGAAGGGCAGCAAGTTGGCACTGAAGATACCGCCTGAAACGCAGAATGGCAAGGTCTTCAAACTGGCCGGGCAGGGCATGCCGAGGCTAAACGATACAAAGCGTGGTGATATGCTGGCTAAAGTGTCAGTGGTGCTGCCTACCAACCTCAGTGCGAAGGAGCGCAGCCTTTTTGAACAGTTGAGGTCGATGAGGCCGAACTGATTTTGATATTGAATATACGAGGTGATAAGATAAAATGCCCCGCGAAGTAAACGAACCAAAGTATGTAATCAGCATCGCAGCCAGGTTACTGCATTGCGAGATACATACCTTGCGCTATTACGAGAGGCTGGGTGTGGTCAAACCCTACCGCTCGGAGGGCAATATCCGCTATTATTCCGAGGCCGACATCGAGAGGCTGCGACATATTAAGGTGCTGATGGATGACATGGGCATCAATATGGCCGGCGTCGAGGTCATCATGAGGCTGGGAGAGAAGCTGGCCGACCTGCAGCACAAGATCAATGGTCTCGAGTCCGAGCTGAAGAAGTATAAAAGTGCCGATAGTGATACGAAGAAAATCAAATCAGGAGGTAGATAATGGCTGAGGCCCGGGCAGATATCGCGCCGGCCGGCTGGCAGATTACCGCGACCACTTTATCCTGTGAGAGGGTGGACGACTACGTGACCGTGCTGGTTTACCGCGACTGGTCATGCCGTTGCACCTGGTGCGACAGGTACAAGCTGGCGGCGGAAGCGGACCCCAAACGGAGATTTGCCAGGGACATCAGGGTAAAGATTTCCAGGTGTCAATGGCCGGGTTGCGATTATGTCCTCAACTACCGCGATAAGCTCATCGCCGAAGAAACAGCCGTTAATAAATAATCATATGAAACAGGAAAGATTTACCGAGCAGGCACAAGAAGTTCTGGGTGCTTCTCAGCAATTAGTCAGCCGGTTCCGCAACTCGATGTGGGACGTTGAGCATATTTTCCTGGCGTTACTGGAGCAGGAAAAAGGCCTGGCGGCCGAGATACTCAAGAAAATGAACGTCAACCTGACCGCTATGAAAAAGCGTGTATCGGATGTGCTGGAAAAGTACCCTAAGATCGGCGAACAGCCGAAAACCGCTATCGGGGGCATACAGATTTACCCCACGCCCCGTGTGGCCCAGGTAATACAGGCCGCTGTGGGAGAGGCAGACCGGTTGAACGATGAGTATGTCGGCGTCGAACACCTGCTGATCGCCATCTCCAGCGAAGGCAGCGGTGATGCCGTGGATATTCTCAAGGAATTCGGTATCGACCAGGAGAAGATCTACCAGGCCCTGCTCAGCATCCGGGGAAGCCACCGCGTGGACGACCCCCGGGCGGAGACCAAGTACCGGTCGTTGGAAAAATACGGACGTGATCTGACCGAACTGGCGCGCCAGAACAAAATAGACCCGGTCATTGAGCGTGACGACGAGATAAAACGCGTCATGCAGGTGCTGATACGCCGCACCAAGAACAACCCCGTGCTCATCGGCGAGGCCGGCGTGGGCAAGACCGCAGTCGCCGAGGGACTGGCGCTGAAACTCGTGGCGGGCGACGTGCCCGATTCACTCAAAGGGCGCAAGGTCATAGCGCTGGACATGGGTTCCCTGGTGGCCGGCAGCAAATTCCGCGGCGAGTTTGAGGAAAGGCTCAAGGCCGTGATGGACG
>CAIMUM010000107.1 GCA_903844685.1 uncultured Dehalococcoidia bacterium | reverse complement strand
GAACATGCCGTTCACCATGACGCTGAGCGCCACCGGTTGCTCGGGAGCATATAACTGGAGCGCGGCGGGATTGCCCTCCGGGCTGACAGTGACAGACCCTGTCGCAGGGATCATCTCCGGCACGCCAGACCCTGGCACCTGTGGCGTTTATACGGTGACGGTAACCTGCACCGATACAGGTTTCTGCCCCACATCGGGTTGCTGCCCGCCCGTCAGCCGCCCTTACATTCTTTATGTCGATTGTTGGGGCGGTCCTGCTATCCCGTATCCTGTTAGCAGTTGTGATTTCACCGTCCAAATCGGCCCCGGCCTTACACAGGGACAGACATCGGTAATGATCGATGGCATACAGGAAACCGCCCTTGCAGGTGGTGGATCAGACACTTTTACGTCAATCCCGTGCCGGAGCCGCACCGTGTTGGTAAGTGATACCGTACAGGGCCTGGATGTAAACACCAGGTTTAAAGTCACAAGTCAAAATCCGCAGACAGTGACTGACACCTACACCACTGCCTATTTCGATTATGCTCAGGAGGTATTGATCAATACAGCCAGCGACCCTTCAGGGGTCACCCAACCACCAAATTCAGGCTTTTATACCACGGGTAGTAATTTTATCTCTACGGCGCCAAGCCCCGTTATTTCCGACAGCCAGCAAAGCATAAAATATATTTTCCGTGACTGGAGATTGCCCGATGGCAGCACGCGCACCGGCAGGGACCTGCTGTTTACCGTCAATACAGGGGGAACCGTGACCGCAGAATACGATACCTTCTACCTCTTGACCCTGCAGTCGGATTACCCATACATTCATGAGACTCAGTGGGAGGCTAAAGACAGTAACGCCACATACGCATTGGCCCTGCAGACCGTCCCGATACCGGGCTTCTGGGGTTTTCTGGGTGGGGTCATCAGGCCGATCAACTCCAGTGGCACCCACCTCATGACCGGACCATATACCCAGGTAATTGAGTGGAACTACGACTTTACGATCCCCATAATTGTGATTTTGGTGATCTTGCTGCTGGTTATTGGGCTAGTGGTCTTTCTTCTTGTCCGCAGAAAACGTACTACCCTACCCGCCGATACCACCACATCAGTAACTCAGACGCCACAAACTGTACCAGTAGTTGCCACCGCAGAAAAAAAGACGTTACCCGAAGCTGAAAAAGCCGGAAAGCCAAATTTCTGTGCTAAATGCGGTGCGGCTGTCGACAAAGACGCAGAGTTCTGTAAAAAATGCGGCAATAAAATTACATAGTTTCGTGTAAATCCAGTTCGGATTAAGAAAACCCAACTGTTTTTACCATTCCGCACATATTGGCAATTTAGTGAATGGCTTGCCTGATTTGATTTTTTAGGATGCCTATCATTAGCGCGTTTGACATTGACTCGGAAATACAAATCTAATGACAGTATCAACCCCTCTTTTTCCACAGTGGATTTCTGACCATTATTACCACCTCCTAAAAGGAATTCAATGCCTGCCCTTTATCACCAGCTTCTTCTCACCCCAGATGCGCCGGATAAAGGGGTCGCCCTGGGCGTTGCGGTAATCGAAGCCGCTGCTGGTCAGGTGCATGAGGTTGATATCGATTCCGGTGCTTGCCTCGAGGTCGGCTATGAGTTCCAGCAGGATATCTTTGTTGATATCGCCCACGATAAGTAGTTCGATGCCGCCCTCAGGGATTTTTTCTGACAGGGCGGCCTCGCCATGGATGACGGCGAGGCTTATGGAGTTAAGGTCATTGAACTTTTTACGCAGGTGATCTGTGACGTAGTCGAGAGTGAGGATAGAATGGGGATAAGGGGCAGGGGATTGTTCAGATTCGACAGATTGCTTCGCTTCGCTCGCAATGACAGGGAAAGGCGCTGCAATGACAGGGGAAGGAGGTGCTACGACAATATCAGGGTGTGGGATCGCGGGCTCCGGTCCAGGGGATTGCTTCGTTTCGCTCACAATGACAGAAGAAGGTTTGGCCGGCTGCTTCTCTTCGTCTGTTGTGATGTGGATGTCGGTCGTTTCGAGGATGATTCTGCGCCATTCGGCCAGCAGGGGGAAGCTTTGGATGACCTCGTAATACTTGAGGTTTCCCTGCATGTAGGAGCGCAGCAGGCCGGCCTTCTCCAGGTAGCCGAGTTCGCGGCGCACGGCGTTGAGGGGTTCACCGGTCAGGCGCGACGCTTCCCTGGTGTAATAGCTGGTATTGATATCGGTCAGGAAAAATTTCAGCAGATTGCGCTTGGCCTTGGAGGTGATAAAATACTTCAGCGTGGTCATCAGTGAACACCTATAATGTTCTAATGTACAGCGGAGGTTAAGTTAACTCTTAGTTGATTTTGCATTTCTCTTATTATATTCTAACAGACATATTGGTAGCGGAGGTAAGTGGTATGGACAAATTGACTTGGGGAGTCATCATAGCTATTGGTGTAATTGGCGCAACTTCACTCATTGTATTTCTTATCAACATTGGAAACCCCCATGAGGTTTTTACGAGTGCAATTGGTGGAGTAGTTGCTTTCCTATGTATCGTGGCTATTGCTACAATTTTTGCTCGTGGCAAGATTATCTAATTTTCTGCTCAGTCTATCAATTTTGGCAGCTATCCAAAATAGCAACACTACCCACAATAACATTAGTAATGACAATTCAATCAGCATTCCCAAATCATTCGTTGTTATCACTGTTTCTTAACCTGCCTTGGACTCACCACTATTGCGGACGTTGAGGCTTTCCGTGGTTTATGTGTTGATGGCCTATTCCGCCTTGGTTGTGTTGAATTTCGCTTTTGAGCGTTATATTTGTTGACTGTATCACGATTGTAAGCCTTGCTCAAATCCCACCTCGTTACAGATATAGTCTTAGGTTGAGGTGCGTATAGTTCACTTTTAACTTCTTTATTACGGTCAAAACCACGTACTATATCTTCCCAATTTGAAAACGGCATTTTAACCTGCATGTGTTTTACGGGTGACTCATTATTGAAAACATCGCTATCCTTAAAGAAGTTGTAATGAATCAGCCAGCCTTCTGTGAGTATGCGTGCAGTATCAATGTCGTGGAAGTGGTGAATTGCATGTGTCCTCTGTTTTAGAATCCCGTGAAACCGCTCTATAAGGCTCGTGCTATGGGTGCTGGTGAATGGTTCGCTCTGTATGTGCTTGGACATGCCCAAAGTGGCAATATCAACCCCGTCAGGATAGGATTTTAGCCCATCGGTGATTATTGTCCGTGGTGCTTTACCGGCTCGCTGTATGGCTTTTTCAAATAGTATTTGAGCATCTTTAACATATCTTCCAGTTGATATATGAGAGGCTAATAGGTAATGCGTTTTCGTATCTATGACATCCCAAAACCAAACGTGTCTGCCTCCGATTTCAAGTATGGTTTCATCGGCTATCCATTCATCACCCACTTTAGGCGTGAAGTCTTTTGCTTCCCTAACCGCTTCTTCAGTAAACCGTACTATCCACTTATAAATAGCTGGCTCTGATATATCATCGTGGAAATCTTGCCTTAGCCTATTTTGTATTGCATCTATCGGCTCACCACCGTAATAACCGTTCAAGGCTGAGGCTATTTCAGCAATTGGGGTTTTCATACCTGGCAGCGTATCTTTATCAGTGAACTTACGCTTGCAAGAGTTACACCAGAAGTATTGCTCACCTTCATACGTGCCATACTTTACTATGTCTTTAGAATGGCAGTATTTACAGGTTATTTCTGTAGCTTCAACACAGGCCATATCCTTGATATAGCATATCAGGAGCTTATTACGCAATAGTTTAGGGATACTTTTTGCGATTGACTGTGCTGATATACTGTTATTAATCGTATAGAGAGTGAAGGATCATGAACGTGTTTCGATAATAGCCAGAAGGAGCGTACCTTATGGAAAAACGGACTCGCACGATAGTTATCTGGAGTATCATACTAATATCTTTGTTATCCTATACTCTCTATTTCGTTGCAACCCGCCCATTAGAGATTACTGACCTGCGTGTTACCGATATTACTGACAATTCTGCCACAATACTATGGAATACTAATCACCCAAGCTATTGGGGAATATCCGAAAACGTAACTTCTCTTGATGGGAAAATACATACAATTAGCGTTGATTGTAATTCTCTGAATACCTCATTCTCTTACCCTGAACAATTACTAAAGAAATGCAGTGCTTATACTGTTACTGTTCATGCCGCACTTAAATATGAAGATGTGTCAGTTAGTGGCAAGAACGTTAGTAAGTCGATAACCTTCTCTACTACAGGAACACTGCCTGTAATTAGTTCATTATCTATTGACCACGGGATAATAACATTCTATACAAATATTCCTTGCACAGCCAAAGTAATCCAGACTGATGGCAATGTGTTGCATCAACCTGACCCTGTGGGATACTACCATTATATGGACATGGGTATAAACGGATTGCTTGGCGGGTACAATGCGATTCTACGAGTAACTGACAATGACGGGGGTGCAACAGAAGAGTATGTTCGGTTTTATTGCAGTCCAAGAATCTATATCCCAGTAATAGGAATGGCTGACCAAATATCGGTTATCAATAACCCTGAGGCTAAAGATATATCCTATGCTGACCTGGTAACATTCTTGAAGAAGGATGATACCGATAAGGCAATCTACGATAGCAGTAAGTTTGTTTGTGCAGATTTTGCTGAACAGTTGCAACATAGAGCAGAAGTGACAGGAATACGGTGTGCATTTGTTGAGATAGAGTTTGTTGTTGGCCTTCATGCTTGTAATGCCTTCCAGACTACTGATAAAGGGTTAGTCTTTATAGACGATACTGGTTCATCCAAGAGCTACCATCCTCACAATATGGACACGGAGGTAATTGTTGATAAAGGTAAAAGCTATTGCCCGGTTGCACTGTTCTATGAAGGAGGATGGGACAGCCAATATGATTGCATGGGCACAGTTGCTGATTACAAGATATACTGGAAAGGGCTTTATCCTATACCAGTTGATTCAGAAGACCTGGTGAGGATTAAATAATATGGGTATAGTAATTGTCCGTTCCATTGACGAGGATTACAATACACTTCAAATAGAAACAACAGAGTAATTGTTAAACGGCAATACCTTTGATTTACCTATGTGGGAAAGGGCAGATAAGGGATAACTACGTTTTATCATTGAACTTTTCTAATTGATGTCTGATAGCCTCAAGGCTCTCTATAAGTTGTTTCTTTTCACATCTTTCTTCTCTGTATTTAATAAGCCCATCTCTATATTTAATAGCTTTACTTAATGCCCATAGGGAAAACACAATCACGAAAGCTACATAAAACCCTTCGTTCATGTTTATATCCGCATTGATAAATTGCAAGAAGCTATATTCAGGGTAGGTAGACGTGTAATCCATGAGTGTCTTAAGCCTTTCAAATAACAAAAATAGAACAAAAGCAAATAGTATTGGTTCAATGAAAATAATAGTGAGGTATTCCAATAATGACGCTGATTGATTAGTAGCGGTAAATCGTTCTTTGACCATCCACGACCTCCATCCGATATTGTTGACAGGAAGTATAACATCGAGGAGGGATGAATTATAATAGACATTATTTTTCTTCCAGTGGAGGTATTGGCGGATCATGAGCAAGAATATCGCTATTATTCTCATTATTATTACAGTCGTGGTAGTTTGTTTGCTTTGGGCGAATGCTATTATTAATACCCCATCTGAAAACCTTTCTAAAAACACTCAGACTTCTATGCTTGGCTTGAGTATAGATACGACTGGTAAAGTTTTTTTTATACTTGCCACAATATTTATTGGGGCAGGTCTTATTTATTTGGTGTATAAATTTATGTAGCAATAATATTATTAGTAGCGGAACGAATGTGCTTAATTCTACACAGCATATTATTATTGAAACATAAGGGTCACTAATCGATAAACTGATATTTAGAAGTGCAAATATAAGAATATCTAATATTAGTAGCCCCAGAACAACCCTTTTAAGCCATATCTTCCAAGCTTTATACATGGCCTAACCACGCACTTCCCGAGGCTGAACAGAAAGCTTGTTCAACCAGGAGTTACCTTGACCACAGCGGATGTGGTCTTTTTTCAACTTGTGATAGAATTTCTTAAACGGACGGATACCAGGAGGGTGAGATGGAAACTAAAGATATACGGCAGACGGTGACATTCAAGGCAAGCGCGCACGCGGTTTACGAGCTGCTGATGGATGCTAAAAAGCACTCGGAACTGGCAGGCGACGAGGCGAAAGTCAGCCGCAAGGCTGGCGGGAAATTCAATATCGGCGGCTATATCGAGGGGACCAACCTGGAATTGGTGCCGGATGAAAAGATCGTCCAATCGTGGCGCTACGAGGACTGGCCGGAAGGCCATTTCTCGAAGGCGACTTTCTCTTTCAAGAAGGAAGGCGGCAAGACTAAGATGACATTCACCCAGACGGGCGTGCCTGTGCAGTTTTACGAGGACATCAAGCAGGGCTGGATAGATTACTACTGGACGCCCATGAAAGAAATGCTATAAAAGTAAGAGCACAACTTACAATTTAAGGAGATATAACATGGAAAAAGTGAAAGTCGGGGCGCAACCGCTGGTTTTCCCCATGCCGGCCTTTTTAATCGGCACGAATGTTGAGGGCAAGCCGAATTTCATGACGGCTGCCTGGTCGGGGATCGCCTGCAGCGAACCGCCCATGATATCGGTGGCCATACGACACCCCCGCTATACCCTTAAGGGGATGCGGGAGAACATGACCTTCTCGGTCAACGTACCGTCGGTTGACCAGGTGAAAGAAGTCGATTTCTGCGGCATCAAGTCCGGAGCCAAAGAAGACAAGGTGAGGGTCTGCAAATTCAAGGTCTTCTACGGCAAGGTTGAGACCGCGCCCATGATCGAGCAGTGCCCGGTAAACCTGGAATGCAGGATAGAGCACATGCTGGACCTGGGCTCTCACGTACTGGTGGTAGGCAAGATCGAGGAAGTGTATGTATCGGGGAACTGTTTCACCGCCGACCACCCGGACGTGAAAAAAATCAGGCCGATATTGTGGACCACACTGCCGGCCAACGTTTACCAGGAATTGGGTGAGGTGGTGGGCAAGGCCTTCAAGGTCGGGCTGGAATTGAAGTAGACTACACTTCGCCATATATACCACGGGCTGTTTTACAGAGTTTGATTGACAAGTATGCCCTGTCTTGTTATAGTTATGGATGAAAATCATTTTCAATTAGGCTATAAATCACGTGACGGGTAAACTTGTTGCGGCAGAGCTAAAGAGGAAGGGTTTTAAACTTACTCCCCAGAGGCGGGCCATTATCGGGGTTATAAGCCAAAGCCAGGAGCATCTCACACCCGCCGATATTTACGCTAAATTAAAGGCCAAACACCGCGGTATCGGGCTGGTCACGGTTTACAGGGCACTGAATATGCTTGAGCGCAGCGGGATGCTCTGCGAGGTGCATATAGGGGATACATGCCGCAGCTACCTGAAAAGGCCCAGCGGCCATCATCATCACCTGGTCTGCAAGGGATGTGGCAAAGTCGTCGATTTCAGCGATTGCGAATTGGATGATCTGGAACAAAGGGTCACGCAGGATACTGGCTTTAGGATCGATAGGCATCTGCTGGAATTCCTGGGCCGCTGCCCGGAATGTCAGGCCGGCCGGAGGGGAAAAAGCTAGGAGGCAATCCCTATGTCTTATAAACGCTCCGTGACATCAGCGATATTATTGCCCCTCATCTTTTTAATGTTTGTCTCCTGCGCGCCAGCGTCCCGGCAGGTAGAAGGCAAAATAGGCGTTGTGGTTACAGTTATGCCGCAGGTGGAGTTCGTCAATAGCGTTGGCGGCGATAGAGTGAGCGTCTCTGCCATGGTGCCGCCCGGCGCCAATCCTCATACCTACGAGGTTACGCCGGCGCAGATGGCTGGGGTCAGCAGCGCCAAAATGTATGCCAAGGTCGGCTCACCCATTGAGTTTGAGCTTACCTGGCTGGATAAACTCATAGCACAGAATCCTGATATGCTGGTAGTGGATTGCAGTAAAGGTATCGATCTGATCCAGAGCACGGACCCGGATGAGCCGGGTATAGACCCCCATATCTGGACTTCAGTGCGCAACGTCAGGGTTATGGTCAAGAACATCTGCGACGGCCTGACGCGGCTGGACCCGGCGGATACGAGTTACTATGAGGGTAACCGTGATTCTTATCTGCAAAAGCTCGATGCGCTGGATGCCGATATAAAGGCTTCACTTGAAGGCATTGCCAACCGGACCTTTATCGTATATCATCCTGCATGGGGATATTTCGCCCATGACTACGGCCTCACGCAGCTGGCAATCGAGCAGGAAGGCAAAGAACCGAAGGCTGCCTATATGGCCAGGCTTATAGATGAGGCCAAACAAAAGAATATAAAAGTCATTTTCGTCTCACCTCAGTACGACACGCGGAGTGCCGATGCCATCGCCGCGGAGATTGGCGGCAGGGTGGTGAGTATCGACGCCGAGGGAGCTAAGGACTACCTGGATAACATGCGGAAAGTAGCGCAGGCCTTCAAGGAGGCGTTGAGATAGCCATGACCGCACTTGATGTCGTAAGGCTGGAAGACGTCTGTGTGAGTTATGACGGCACGCCAGCCCTGGAGGGTATCAACCTTAAGGTAGCGGAGCACGACTTCCTGGGTATAATCGGCCCAAACGGCGGCGGCAAGAGTACACTGCTTAAGGTCATACTGGGCCTGATCAAGCCTGAGAGGGGAATGGTGACCGTGCTGGGCAACCCTCCGGATAGAAGCAGGACGAAGATAGGTTACGTACCGCAGTACAGCAATTACGACCATAATTTTCCGGTGAGCGTTATAGAAGTGGTTATGATGGGGCGCTACGGCAAGGCCGGGCTGCTTAAACCTTACGGACGTGTAGACAGAGCTGCAGCGCAGAAAGCTCTGACAAGGGTGGGCATGCTGGACCATGCCGCTGCGCAGATAGGGCAACTATCGGGCGGCCAGCAGCAGCGCGCCTTCATCGCACGTGCACTGGTTTCAGAGCCGCAGTTGTTGCTGCTGGATGAGCCTACCGCCAGCGTTGATTCCGCCATGCAGACTGACTTCTATGAGTTGCTCGAGCATCTCAAGGAGGAGATGGCCATCGTCATGGTCTCGCATGATATCGGTGCGGTATCGGTTTTCGTGGATAAGATTGCCTGCCTCAACGTGCAGCTTTACTACCATGGTTCCAGGGAGATAACGCCGGAGATCCTCGAGGCGACCTATAAGTGCCCGGTTCAGCTGATCGCCCACGGCGACATACCGCACCGCGTACTGAGGGAACATTAAATATGTTCGAAGCCTTCCAGTTTGAGTTCATGCGCAACGCCATGCTGGCGGGACTGCTGGCCTCGGTGGCCTGCGGCATAGTGGGAGTTTACGTGGTCGTGAAGAAGATAGTCTCCATGAGCGGCAGCATCGCGCATGCCTCGTTTGGGGGCATAGGCCTGGGCTACCTGCTGAAGTTCAACCCGGTGCTGGGCGCCATGATTTTTACGCTCCTCTCGGCTGTAACCATGGGGCTGGTGACGCGCAGGACAAAGCTGCCGGAGGATACGGCCATCGGCATACTCTGGGCGCTGGGCATGGCTTTGGGCGTGATTTTCATAGGACTGTCAGCGGGTTATGCGCCCGACCTGATGAGCTATCTCTTCGGCAATATCCTGACCGTGCCGTTCACAGATATACTGCTGATGGCGGCGCTGGACGTGATAATCCTGACCCTGGTTATAGCTTTCTACAAGGAGTTCCTGCTGCTCTCCTTCGATGAGGAGTTCGGGATCGTGGTGGGGATGCCGGTGGATGCCCTTTACCTGCTGATGCTCTGCATGGTAGCCCTGACTGTGGTGGTGCTCATCCGGGTGGTAGGAATGATCCTGGTGATCGCCATGCTGACCTTCCCTGCCGCGCTGGCCCGGCAATTCACCCATGATTTAAAGAAGATGATGATGTTGTCGGTTGTATTCGGGATGCTCTTCACCTTCGGCGGGCTGTGGATATCCTACGCGCTGAACCTGGCCTCCGGCGCGACCATCATCCTGCTCAGCGGGCTGGTGCTGTTGCTTTCCTATGCTGTGACCGGGCTGCGGGGCAAAGTCAAAGCCCGCGGGGGACCGGCTTAGCCTGCCAACGGGTCCGTACCAGGTGAGGGTCATATTTAAACCGCGGCAGTACTAAAGTACGCTTTACACTTCATGTACCGCATAGTATGATGGCTTAAAATATTTATCCGGGGAGGAGAAAAGATGAGAAATGCAGTTCTATTGGTCTTGATACTATTACTGGCAACGGCGGGTTGCATAACCGTCGATATGGGGGGAGGCAGTTCGAGCAAAGTGCCGACAGTCGTCAAGTTTGAAGTCAGCCCCAACTCCATCAGCAGCGGCGGGGCGGCTATACTTGCCTGGGAGGTAGAAAACGCCTCATCCATCAGCATCGACCCGGGCATCCCGGCAGCGCCTTCTATGGGTGCGGATAAGGTAGCACCGGCAACAACCACCACCTACATCCTGACGGCCAGCAACAAATACGGCTCCACCAGGTCGACCGTCCTGCTCACGGTGGGTGGAACGGGCAGCATCCCGCCGTCTCCCACATCAGTAACCCCGGTCATTAATTCATTTTCGGCCTCGCCCTCGAACATAACCTCCGGCAGTACTGCCGTGCTGACCTGGAGTACCACCAATGCCACAGGCGCCAGGATAAACGGGGCCGATGTAGCGGTCAACGGCAACCAGATGGTGAACCCGTCCTCGACAACAACCTATTTGCTGGAGGCGGTGAACGGCTCGAATTCAACATCCTTTTCCACCATGGTGGTAGTAACCAGCACGGCAACGCCGCCGCCCGCCTCCGGAACACTGCCCACAATACTTTCATTCACGGCGAGTCCGGCCAGTGTGGCGTTGGGCGGCTCGACAACATTGGCCTGGAATACACTGAATGCCACATCTGCCAGTATCGCAGGTTACGGCGCGGTGCCCGTGTCGGGAAGCCTGACGGTAAATACGACGGGTACGGGGAGCATAACCTTCAATTTGACCGCTACGAATTCGGCAGGCAGCAGCAGCGCGAGCACGACGGTATCGGTGGGCAGCGCCTCTCCGACGACCGGTTCGCCGCCTATTGCGGCGCTATACGTTTCCCCGTCCAGCATAACATCCGGCGGCACGGCAACGCTGAGCTGGATGACCAGCGGCGCCAGTTCCATAGCTATAGATAATGGCGTAAAGAACCTCGTTGGCGTCACGGGCGCATCGGGCAGCGTAAGTGTATCCCCCTCTTTTACCACGACCTATACACTGACAGCTTCCAACGCTTATGGAAACACTTATGACTCAAAGGTGCTAACAGTGATGGCGGCGCCGATAATGCCGGTCTATCGTTGGCCGACCATAAACGACTTCCACTGCAGCAATACCAGCGTGGTTATGGGCAACCAGGCCAAGCTATACTGGACTGTGACCGACGCCGATACAATTACCATCGACAACGGCATCGGCAGTGTTGGCGCTTCGGGGACGGTATATATATACCCGGTTGTTACCACCACCTATACCCTGATGGCCAGTAACGGCGGCAACACGGTGGCGCGGTCGGTGACCGTGGTGGTAACACCTTAATATTTGTTTGTACACAAAATAACCTTGTGCTATGATTGGTGGAACCAACTGGCGTTGGTTCCACCAATTTTGTTTACAGGAGGCCAGTAAAGTGAAGATAGCTGTTCTCAACGGCAGCCCAAAGGGTGAAATCAGCGTCACGGTCCAGTACATCAAGTTCATCCAGAAGAAATTCCCCCAGCATGAGCTAAAGCTGATCAACGTTGCGCACGACATCATCAAGTTGGAAAAGAATGACGGCCTTTTCAACTCGGTCATCGATGAGGTGAGGCAGTCCGACGGCGTTATCTGGGCCTTCCCGCTGTACGTCTTCCTGGTTTGCTCCCAGTACAAGCGCTTCATCGAGATGATAACCGAGAAGGGGGCACGGGACGCTTTCGCCGGCAAGTATGTCACGGTGCTCAGCACGTCGATACACTTCTTTGACAATACGGCGCACAACTATATGCATGGTATCTGCGATGACCTGGATATGAAATATGTCGAGCCGTTTTCTGCCGACATGGATGACCTCATGGTCGAAAATATGCGCCGTGTGTTGCTCAAGTGGGCGGACAACTTCTTCAAGGCTATTGAGAACAGGGCGCCGGCCATGAAGCTTTATTCCCCGGTTATACGTGCGAAGTTTGCCTACAAACCCGGCAAAGGCGCGGGCAAGGTGGATAACGGGGGGTTAAAGGTCAGGGTGCTGGCCGATATAACCGATGAGAAGTCCAACCTGGCTAAAATGGTGCAGCGCTTCAGTGAGTCATTCAAAGCTGATATACAGGTGATCAGGGCCGGCGATGTCAAAATGCGCGGCGGCTGCCTGGGCTGCATGGAATGCGCCTTTGATAATATCTGCGTTTACCAGGGCAAGGATGAATTTATCGACTACTTTAATGCCGGGCGTGACGCCGATGTCACCATCTTTGCCGGTGAGATCGTCGACCGCTTCTTTTCCGCGCGCATGAAGATGTTCTGGGACAGGAGCTTCTTCAACGGCCATATACCCACGTCGATGAACAAGCAGGTGGGATTTATCGTTTCCGGTCCGCTCAGCCAGGTGGCCAACCTGCAGGAGATCATCAATGCCATGCCGCAGATGGGGGGTGGCAACCTGGCCGGCGTGGTTAGCGATGAATGCGCCGATTCAGGCCAGATAGATAAGCTGCTCGAAGCATTTGCAGCTAAATGTGTTGATAACGCCGGGAGCATATATATGCTGCCGCGCACCTTCCTGGGCGTGGGCGGGCATAAGATCTTTCGCGACCAGATCTGGGCCAGGCTCTCATTCCCCTTTACGGCAGACTACAGGTACTATGAAGAGCACGGCCTCTTCGACTTTCCGCAGCAGGACACCAGGTACCTGGAATTCAGTAAACAGATGACCGAGATGATCAAAGACCCCAAGATGAAGGAAATGGTGCGTAAGATGATTAAGACCGAGATGCTCAAGGGCTATGCCAAGATGGTCGAGACAAAATAATGCATACCCGTCATTGCTGGCTCTTTTTCACCCGTCGCAGCGGGACCTTTTTACCCCGTCATTGCGAGCCCGAAGGGCGTGGCAATCTGGGTTACAGGCTTCGCGTTTCCGTAGGATTGCTTCGTCGCTGCGCTCCTCGCAATGACATTTTTGGGCGGCTCCTCGCAATGACGGTTCATTTTCGTTGATATTAGCATGCCTGATATCTTTAAGCTCACAGAGCAGGGCGTCAGACGCAGCCGGGAAGGGCTGTTCGGCAAGATCGGCGCGCTCTTCAACCGCCCGAGGATGGAAGATTCGGCCTGGGATGAGCTTGAGGAGCTTCTGATATCGGCTGATGTCGGCATGCCGACCACGGAGAAGCTGCTGGGCCGGGTGCGAAAGCGTGTCAAGGAAGAGAGGCTGGAACAGGGCGGCCAGGTACGCAACGCCTTAAAGGACGAGATGGCCCGTTTGCTGGATGTACCCGCGAAGCCGGCAGGCGCAATTCCCGCTAACGGCATGAAAGTGATTCTGTTTGTGGGTGTCAACGGTACCGGCAAGACCACCAGCAT
>CAIMUM010000106.1 GCA_903844685.1 uncultured Dehalococcoidia bacterium | reverse complement strand
GTGCATCGGGGATTGCCCCTACACCGTCTTTTACCGGGGCAAGATACGCATGCTGGACCTGTGTACACGTGAGGAAGGGCATTGTTACGGATACTGCCCGCGTACGCGTACTGATCTCGATGCGATAAACAATAGATTATTTGGCGTCCCTTTCAGTGGGGCCGAGATCGGCACGGTGAAAGAAGTTTTCATGGCCAGGTCCAAGGATGCAAAGGTCAGGTCGGGGGCGCAGTACGGCGGAACGGTCACCTCATTGCTGCTGCTGGCCCTGGAAAACGGCCTGATAAATGCAGCCATAGCCACTAAAACAGACGAGGATAAGCTGCCGGCGGCCTCCGTGACGCGCAGCGCAGCCGAGGTCATGGCAGGCGCGGGTTCTAACTACATGGCGTACCCGGTTCTGGAAGCCCTAAACCGGATCCCAAAGGATAGTAAAGAAAAGCTGGGCATCGTTGTTACTCCCTGCCAGGCCATCGCGCTGGCCAAGATGCGCCTCGACCCGCCCACGCAGAGGGCCAGCCTGGATAACGTCAGGCTATCTATTGGGCTATTTTGCACCTGGGCGCTGGCTTATGACCGCTTCTACGAGTTCCTCAAGAACAGCGTAAACCTGCCGAAAGTCAGGAAGTTCGATATACCGCCCCCGCCTGCCAACCGTTTCGACGTCTACATCGGCAAGGAGGTCAAGTCCTTCTCGCTGGACGAGGTCAGGAAGTACCGCATGCCCACCTGCGCCTACTGCCTGGATATGACGGCCGAATTTACCGATATATCCGTCGGTTCGGTGGAGGGCGTCGAAGGCTGGAACACGGTCATTGTCCGCACACCGCGCGGCGCGGATATAATCGGGGATGCTAAAAAGAAGGGCAAACTCGAGATAAAGGACCTGCCGGCTCAGAGCCTGGCTCACCTCAAAGAAGCCTCCTTGATCAAGAAGGCGCGTGCCGTTCAGGAGATAGTCAAGAAAACCGGCGATAAAAACGACCTGATGTACATAGACATTTCACATGACCTGAAGGAAAAGCTGCTGGGTCACAAGGTCGGCGCACAGGGAGGACATTGATATGCCATATATTGATATAGATGCCCCGGGCAGCAACCAGTTATTTATCGGCAATGAAGCCATGGCGCGTGGTGCGCTGGAAGCGGGCATCGGTTGGGCGTCGGCCTACCCGGGCACCCCGTCATCGGAAATACTCGGCAGCCTGGCCGAGGTAGCTAAAAAGCGCGGTATTTACGTCGAATGGTCGGTCAATGAGAAGGTAGCCATTGAAGCGGGGGCCGCCGCATCCTATGCCGGCGTACGCTCGCTGGTGGCCATGAAGATGAACGGCCTCAATGTGGTTATCGACTTCCTTTCGACAATAGTCCTCAGCGGCATCGGCAAGAAGGGCCTGGTGCTGATGGTGGGCGATGATCCCGCTGCCCATTCCAGCTCCAACGAGACGGATTCGCGACCCGTCTCCAAGTGGTTGGACATACCGCTGGTTGAGCCCGGCGATTTCCAGGAAGCCAAGGACATGATCCCCTACCTGTACGATATAAGCGAGGAATTCGGCACCATCTGCATCCTGCGTAGCGTGACCAGGGTGGCCCATGCCAGGGGCAATATCCGGCTGGGTGAGATACCGAAGGTCGTGCATAAGGCGCGCTTTGAGCAATACTTTGACCCGGCTGCGCCCATGCCCACCCCCATCATGTGCGTACCCAGTTCCTTCCGGCACATGTTTCAGCATATGCGCCTTGATAAGATCAGGGAGAAATTCGAGACCTCCACGTACAACAAGTACGTCGGCCCGGAGAAGCCCGACCTGCTCATCGTTACATCCGGTTCTGGCTGGCTGTATTCTCAGGACGCGGTAAACGCGCTTAAGGCTGAGAACCGCATCGGCATATTGAAACTGGGCACACTGTGGCCGCTGCCCGAGAAATTAGTAAAGAGCTGTTTGTCCAAAGCTGACAAGGTCCTTTTCATCGAAGAGACCGACCCCTTCCTTGAGGGCGTGATCATGGAATTCGCCGCCGGTTTCTCGCCCGAGAGCAAGCGTAACCTGTTCTACGGCAATCACACGCGGCATCTCAATTCCTTCGGTGAACTGACGCCTGATGCGGTGATCAAGGCCATCACCGGTGTGCTGGATATCCCGTACGCACCGCGCGACGCGGAGTACATGAAAAAGGTTGAGGCCGTGCCGCAGCAGTACGTCATGGACCGGCTGCTGACCTTTTGCCCGGGTTGCCCGCACAGGGCTTCCTTCTGGGCCATCAAGGACGCGCTGGCCATGGACGGGCGCCACGGCTTTGTAACGGGTGACATAGGCTGCTATTCCATGGCGCTGGGCCCCGCGGGGTTCTTTCAAACGCGGACGCACCAGTGCATGGGCGCCGGCGCCGGGCTGGCCAATGGCTTCGGCCAGTTGCACCGCGTCGGTTTTGACCAGCCGGTGGTGTCGGTGGTGGGCGATTCCACCTTCTATCAGT
>CAIMUM010000105.1 GCA_903844685.1 uncultured Dehalococcoidia bacterium | reverse complement strand
CTTCGATTTCAGGATGGAGTCGCTTAAGGAGCATGTTTCGCAGAAGGAACTGCCCAACGAGAGGATCTGGCAGCTTTTCTCACATGACCTGATGACGGCGATTGAGAACCTGGAGCAAATAACCATAGCCGCCATCAACGGTCCCTGCATGGGCGGCGGGCTGTGCATCGCCATGAATTGCGACTTCAGGATAGCGGCCGATAACGCCAAAATGGGCGTTCCCGAGATAAACCTTGGCGTGTTCCTGAGCTGGGGCGCCACGCCGCGTTTCGTAGCCCTGCTCGGCCCTGCCAAAGCCAAGGAGCTCATCATGACCGGCGACCCGGTCAACGCGGAGGAGGCCTACCGGATTGGCATGGTAAGCAGGGTGGTACCCCTGGAGCAGTTAGTGCCCGCCGCGCAGGAACTGGCGCAAAAGCTGCTTACCCGCGGCCCGCTGGGCCTGCGCATCGCCAAAAAACAGGTCAATGCAGCTTCGGTAGCGCGTATGTCCGACCTGTACCTGTTCGAATCTGAATTGTGGGAGAGGAACCAGATATCCCCGGATATGGCTGAAGGCATTACGGCGGCGATGGAGAAAAGGCCGCCGCACTACGTACCTGAGGCCAGCGTCCCCAAGTTCGATATCACCACGTAGGATTTGTATTTAAATAAGGAGGCAGACATCATGGCAGAGGAGAAGCTGATATGGCAATACGTGAGGCGCTGGGCGGACAAATTCCCGCAGAAAGAGGCGCTGATTTTCAAAGACAAGCGAGTCACATATAAAGAGTTTTACGATAAAACGCTACGGGTAGCCAAACTATTACTCGAGCTTGGAGTTAAGAAAGGCGACAGGGTCTTTACACTCTGTGCCGCCCGCGACGAGTTCTTCTACACCTACATGGCCACAGCCATGGTGGGAGGCATCTGGTTCGGGCTTAACCCGCGCTATACGCGAGATGAATTCCTCTATATGGTAGGCGATGCCAAGCCTAAGGTTGGATTCATAGTGCGGAATTACGATGCATTGATGCGCGATTACAAGGACGATGTCGTCGCCCTGAAAGAGGCCAACCCCGGACTTGAGCACATAGTCATCATCGACAACGCCTGGGAAGGCACGCTGAACTGGGAGGCGGAGCTCGCTAAAGACCGCAGCAATTTAGATGCCGCCCTGGGCAAGCGCATGAAAGAGGTGAAGGCTGACGACCCGGCGCTCATCATCTACACATCTGGTACGACCGGCAAGCCCAAGGGAGCATTGCTGACCCACAAGAATATCATCGCCAGCGCTGCCGCTCAGAACGAGCACTTCCTCGCCCAGACCGGTAAGCGCGGTGAGGGCAAATCGCTCATCCATTTCCCCATCAACCATGTTGCCTGCGCCGTAGAACTCGCCATGGGCGGCCTGCACTGGGGTTCGACTATCGTGCTGATGGATCGCTTCGACCCTGCAGCCACGCTAAAAACCATACAGGCTGAGAAGGTTACCTTTATGGGGCAGGTGCCCGCCATGTTCATGCTGCAATTTATGCTGCCCGATTACGACAGCTACGACCAGTCCAGCCTGGAGACCATAATCTGGGCAGGTTCG
>CAIMUM010000104.1 GCA_903844685.1 uncultured Dehalococcoidia bacterium | reverse complement strand
TCGATTACCTGGAAATCCTTATACCCGTCCTCGGTGAGATACTGGTCAGGGTTAGCGGGGTTGAGTTTTTCGGTAAAGAAATCGAGATTATCGGCGTTGCCTACAGTGATGCTCCAGGCGATGTGCCCGTTGAATCCCAGGGCGTGCACACCGGGCAGTCCTGCTATGGATCCTCCTAACACATCGTAGGCGCCTCCCTTGAGGTGTACCAAATAGAACAGCGAGGGTATGGCTGCCTCGAGGTCGGGGCTGCCGGTGAAGACCGGCTTGCCTGTAGTGGTGCGTGAGCCGGAGAATATCATCCAGTTGGAAGCATTCATCCTCAGCGGTATGGGCGCTTCGATCTCGCTGAAGGAGCTTTCAGCCGTTGCCGCTGTTTCCGGGCCGGGAAGCTCGCACCGAGCGGAAGTCGGCCCCTGGTTGCCGGAAGAGGATACGTATGGCGCCCCCTCCGGTATGTAAGGCAGCAGGTCCTTGAGCATGTCGGGCCCCGCCTGCTTGTAAATCATATACAGGATAGGCTTAATGGTGCGTGGGGCATTGAGGCGGTAGGACATCAGCAATCCCGCGACCAAGCAGTCGGCCGGCTTCCAGGCCTGCGGCTTTGCCCCCAGGATGGTGTACTCGGCAGGCAGGAATTTCACGGTATCCAAATACGCGTTGACGCCCCGGGAATATGAGTCGACCGCTGCGCGCGTTTGCGGCGTGATATTGTTATACTCAGACTCGGCGGCGCGGTAAAAGCCCAGCGTTTTAAAATATTTGTCGGTCTCGACCATGCTTTCGCCGAAGAGCGCCGATAGTTCACCCCTGCCTGCCAGGCGCGTCAGGTCCATCTGAAACATGCGCTCGCGGGCGGTAATGAAGCCCTGGGCAAAGAAAAGGTCGTCCTCATCCTGAGCGAAGATGTGCGGTATGCCGTGATCGTCGGTCCTGACCTCGACCGGATTCTTTAAGCCATCCATAGTTATGGTACCTGAGTAAGATGGCTGCGGCAGCTGGAAGAAGACCTGGAAGGCGGCTGCCGAAATGAGTACCAGTGCCAGTATCACGCTAAGCGTGATCGTAAGTACGCGGGCTTTCTTAGATTTCACTGCATGCCTCCTGATATGAAATTATTGGTGAATAGTGTAACAGATTTTATTGGTAAATAGGCAGGCAAGCTGGGTTACAGCAGGTACATGTCCTCCGCCGCACGCAGCAAACTGTCCCTGAAATCGGGATATGCCAGCCCGATAATGCCCAGAGCACGGTCACGGGTGGATTTTCCCTTGAGGTTGACGGAGCCGTATTCAGTTACGAGGTAATGCGTATCCATGCGGGGGACGGTCACGGCCGTGCCGGATTTCAGTTGCGGCACGATACGGGAAACTGTCCCCTTGCGTGCAGTTGAGGTGAAGGCCTGTATGGATTTGCCACCCTGGGAATTGTAAGCGCCACGTACAAAGTCGAGTTGACCGCCCGTGCCGCTGAACTGGGAACCGGCCATGTGTTCGGCGTTGCATTGCCCGGTCAGGTCCACCTCAATCACGGTGTTGACGGCTATCATATTGTCGTTCAGAGCAATGATCGCCGGGTCCTCGGTATACGAGGCGGGACGGCTCTCCATACTGGGATTGTTGTGAATGAAATCGTACATGCGCCTGGTGCCCTGGGCCACTACGAAAACATGCTTGCGCGGATGCAGGGTTTTCCTGCTTCCGTTAACCACACCCTTTTCGATGAGTTCAACCATGACCGGTGTAAAAGTGCCGCTGTGGATGCCCAGTTCGCTGTGGCCGAAAAGGTGTTTGCCTATAGCGTTGGGTATGCCGCCTATGCCCAGCGCGATAGTCGCCCCGTCGGGGACCATCTCAGCAACACAGCGGCCGATGATATCGTCCTGCGGGCCGGGCTCAGGAGTGTGTATCTCTATCAGTGGAACATGGTTTTCTACGATAGCGTCCACCTCGGAGATATGCAGCAGTGTGTCACCCAGCACGCGCGGCATGTTCTCATTAACCTCCACGATGAGCGTCCTGCAATTGCGGCAGGCCGCACCCGTATAGTCGTTAACGGCGCCGAACGTGAAATAGCCGTATTTATCCATGGGTGAGACCGTGGTGAGCATGAGGTCGATATCCATATGTTCACTCAACAGCCTTGGTATCTGGTGGATATAGGTGGGCACGTAGTAGCTCAGGCCGACCTTATGGCGGGCCCTGTCGGCCTCGGTGGCAAACCACGAGTACGACTCTATGCAATCGGAGAGGTCGGGGGACAGCACGGTGCGGGACGCGTGCTGCATGGGCAGGCTGGAATAGATTTTTAAGTCCGATAATCCCCCCTGCCTGACCCGGTCGGCCAGCGCCGTAAGCAGCGCCGGGGGTTCAGCGATGCTGGCGCCGTGGACGATTATGTCCCCGCTCTTGACCCTGTCGATGGCAGCTTCCGGAGTTAATAGTCTGCGGCGGTATTCCCGGTTTACGTTCATTAAAGCTTACTGGTTCCAGGTATTGCCGTTGTTATTGCTGTGCGAGAAAGCGCTCTCGGTCCCGCTGGTGCCGGCGTAGGCCGTGTTGCCGTCGGGCGACCAGCCGACCATGGCGGCGCGCGAACCGGTTGGGGCTTTCTGGCTGGGCTGCCAGGCTGGATAGTTGGAAACCGCGTTGGCGCTGAAATAGGTCTGTACCTGGTAACAACCTCCCCCGCCCTGGCACCTTGCGGCGCCCGCCAGCAGTTTGCCGGCCCTGACGCTGCCGTAGTAGGCGATGGAGGAGATAGCCTCGGGGGCACCCATGCGGTAAACTTGGTAATCGGAGATGCGATATATGTCCTGTCCCGTGATATTCTTGCTCCAGCTTGCGAAAACCTGACGGGCATAGGGGTTGGCCGGGCTGTAATCAGCCGGCAGCGCGATATCTGCGTACTTAAGCGGGGTGCCGGCTTGCCCTATCTCCACCGGGTAACCTGTCGAAGAGTTCCACGTTGTAGTGCGGGAGCCCAGGTCACGGGCGCCCATGTAAAGGTAGGTACGCGTAGCGCTTGAGGCCACCAGCAGCATGGCGCCGTCTGAGGCGAAGGAAGGAGAGTGTTTTAGGGCAAAGACGTCCACGCCGCCTCCCGCTGAAAGCCAGCCGCTCGCGCCGCTGCCGGCGTCAAACCATCCTCCCGAGAACCCGGTAAGGATGTTGATGAGCACGGTTCCGCCGCCTGTGCCGCTCCAGGTGCCGGCTGCTAATTCACGGCGGGGCGCGCCGTAATCTGGCGATAGGCTGATGCACCTCACCGCCTGTCCGGCGCCCAGTATGGAGGAAACCCCTGTGCCGCTGAAATTCGCCCCGGAATCGGCTGAGATATATATCTCGCGCCCGCCGTTGGTAACCACGGCTACAAACCGTGCGTCATCGGGAGCTACAGACAGGTCTGTCCAGGGTGCGGCGCCGGTTAGTGCGGCGGAGATGTCCTGCCATCCTGCTCCGGCCGAGTCGGAACGGTATAGCCGTGAGTTGGTGGAGTCGAGGGCGTAGATGGTCAGGCCATCGCTGCCCACGGCAATCCTGCTGACGTCGCTGCCGATGAGCAGGTATCCCCCACCGCCCGGGACGACTGGCAGGTTCTGCGCAGCCTGTGGCGGAACCACCCCCGAAACAGCGAAAGCACTGAAAGGCGGATTGGCTTCGATATTGCCGCTGGAATCCTGCGCCTTTACATAAAATATATAGTTGCCGTTGGGCAGGCCCTGGAATGAACGGGACGTATCTTTCAGGAAGGGCGTGAAGTCCTTGTCGTAACCCTGCAGGAATGTTGCATAAGTGAAATTGGATGGGTCTACCGAAGAGAGTCCGCTGCCCCATTTGAAAGTTACCGCATTGTAGTTTATGGTACCCGACGGCCCTTCATCGATAATGGTGTAGAAGCGCGGGCTGCCGCCCGGGGATAAAACAGGTTGAGCGGGAGGCGGTGGAAGGCCGGGGGACGGGCTGGGAGGAACGCTGCAGCCGGGCAGGGCCGTGTATAAGACGCACACAGGCAGCAACACCAGGGAAAAGATAATCGCGGCTAAACGTGTCATCTGATTCTCCACCTCACCTTAGCATTATACAATCTGCACACGGTAACGGCTAATATTATGCCTATGTAGCTATGCGGTATACGTGGTATAATTTACAATCGTTTGTAAGCAACCAGGAGGTTAAAGTGCCAGAAGAAACTAAGAAAGTTGACATGGAGAAAATAGTCTCGCTGTGTAAAAGGCGGGGCTTTGTATTCCAGAGCAGCGAGATTTACGGTGGCCTGGCCAGTTGCTGGGATTACGGTCCGCTGGGAGTGGAATTGAAACGAAATATCAAGAACTACTGGTGGAAGAAGGTGGTGCAGGAACGTGACGACATGGTGGGAATTGATGCCAGCATTATGATGCACCCGCAGGTGTGGGTGGCCAGCGGCCATGTAGCGGGCTTTTCTGACCCGCTGGTGGAGTGCAAGGATTGCCGGCAAAGGTTCCGCTCCACCGACATCGACCTCAGCAAGTGCCCTAATTGCGGAGGCGTACTGTCTGAGCCGCGTATGTTCAACCTGATGTTCAAGACCTTTATGGGCCCGGTCGAGGATGCGGCTAATATTGTTTACCTGAGGCCTGAAACGGCGCAGGCGCAATTCGTCAATTTCGAAAATGTGCTGTCCACCACCCGCAAGAAGCTGCCCTTCGGCATAGCCCAGATGGGCAAGTCGTTCCGCAATGAGATAACAACCGGGAATTTCATTTTCCGCACGCGCGAATTCGAGCAGATGGAGATCGAGTACTTCGTAAAGCCCGGGACGGATGAGCATTGGTTCGATTACTGGGTGAACGAAAGGTTGAATTACTACGTCGGTTTGGGCATCAAAAAAGAGAACTTGCGACTCAGGCAACATGATAAGGAGGAACTTGCCCATTATGCCAAAGGTTGCTTCGATGTGGATTATAATTTCCCTATCGGGTGGTCCGAGATAGAGGGAATCGCCAACCGCGGGGATTTCGACCTGACGCAGCATTCTAAGTTCAGCGGCAAGACACTTGATTACTTTGATGAAGAGAAAGGGGAGCGTTACCTGCCCTATGTGATTGAACCGTCCTCCGGCGTAGACCGCACGCTGCTGGCGGTGCTGGTAGATGCCTACGACGAGGAAGTGGCGGACAAGGAGACGCGGGTCGTGTTGCATATAAAGCCGGAGATAGCACCGGTGAAAGTTGCCGTACTGCCGCTCAGCCGCAACGAGAAGCTGTCGCCCATGTCTAAGGAAGTGTCAGCGCTGCTGAGGCCGCACTTTATGACTCAGTATGATGACGCGCAGAGCATCGGCAGGCGCTACCGCAGGCAGGACGAGATCGGCACGCCGTATTGCGTAACCATAGATTTCCAGTCGCTCGAGGATAACCAGGTCACCAT
>CAIMUM010000103.1 GCA_903844685.1 uncultured Dehalococcoidia bacterium | reverse complement strand
TGCCAAAAACCGGGGCTGACCTCTGGATTGTCATTAAAGAGCAAATCCTCATAAACAGGTAAATCAAAATCGGGTTTTAGCCATTAAATAAGGCTTTTTTTGCATGGTACGGGTTGGGATATAACATCCGAATCATGACCTCTCAGGTTTTTTCCGTATATGGCGCCCCCAGACATTTATCTGGTGTATCTGAGGGTCATCATCAACTCCACAAATTATCCATTGGTGAACTGGCAATCGTGCAGAAGTAGCATGTCCGCCGTGTCACCTTGGACAGTTCAAAGGTGACACGGCACCTTTTCATTTCACATGGTCCGGTAGTGCTTTAAGGCTTTCTCCCGCCAGAGTTTGGTGGAGAGACACTGGTTGAAGGTATATATATGAAATCCGGCTACACCCCGGTCTCTGGTTAATCCTGTGATTTTCTTTACCAGGCTATCCGGATTGTACATATCATGCTGCAATAGTCTGGCCACCATGCCCAGGTGATTTTTTAGGAACCGTGTGGAATCACCCACACCCACTTTAAGAGATATCTCCAGCAACTTAGGGCGCTTCAATATGCCGGGAATGCCGATGTATACAGGCAGTGTAATACCGTTTGACCTAACGTCCGCCAGCCATTTGCCGATGGCCTGCGGGTCGAAACAAATCTGCGTGACCATATAATTTACAAAAGGTTGTTTGGCCTTAAGCGCCTGCATCAAGGCTTCCCGATTTATAAGCGGATGTCCCTCAGGATAAGCGGCCACTCCTATACGATGTGGGCGGTTGCCAATCTCTACCATATCAGCTATAAGCGCGCTTGACGAATCATAAGTCCCCACCGGTTCGTTAATATCGCCGCCGATTATGAAGACATCCTCAAACCCGCCCGCTGACAGTCTATCTACAATCTCGCGCAAATGAGATTTATCACGTACCTGCCGTGCTGTGAGGTGGGGCACCACGCGAAACCCGCGTCCCGCCAATTCCTCAGAAAGCGCGAAGGTGGCTTCAATGCCCTTACGAGGCGAGGCAGTCACTGTTACAACCGAGCCGGCAGGTAGTGTCACTGCCTCCTCAACTACCCCTTTCATGGGGATGACTTCAAAGCGTGCGCTTTTGAGCATTTTGTTAACCGAGAGCTGGGATTCCCTGTATAAATCCATAGTTATTACCGATCCATAATGAAATTAAAGTGGAGTTCTTATCAATTATAGCGTGAATTTGTACTGAATATCTTCATCACATCTCGCATGTATCCCATGGTTCCGGCCGGGCACTTTGTGGCATTTGTATGGCAGTAACAGGTGGCATCCCCATTTGCTGAACTACTAATTTAAAAGATGGTACACTTATTGGCAGCAGACCGGCTTATAGATATTTTGCGTAATCACGAGTTGGTGTAGTGCTGCAGGAGGAAGAAAAGGCTAAGTCAGGTCAACCGAAGGTGTAAAAGTAATAATTAAACAAATGTAACTGGTTATCGATTATTATTACCACTGAAATAAAAGGAGGACGAATGAGCTATGAAAAAGACAACGATGCTAAGGAAAATTCTATCCGAGAAGAAACTCCTGGTTTCGGCAGGTGCGCATGACGCTTTGAGCGCCCGGGTAATCGCGAAGGCAGGTTTTGAGGTCGTATTCTTATCCGGGTTTGGATTTGAAGCCAGCCTGCTGGGCAAGCCGGATGTCGGGCTGCTGTCCATGAGCGAAGTTGTGAACCATGCCAGGAATATCGCTATGTCAGTTGATATCCCTGTGCTTGCTGATGCCGAGGCCGGGTATGGCGGCTTCTCGAATATTCAGAGAACGGTCAGGGAATTTGAGAGGGCAGGCGTGGCAGGCATTTTCATCGAGGACCAGGCGCATCCCGTAATGTGCGGCTCCTTGAAAAAATTCAAGAAAATTATACCCACGGATGAAATGGTTACCAAGCTCAAGTGTGCCCTGACTTCCAGGGAAGACCCTGATTTCATGATATGCGCCCGAACCGATGCCGATATCGTTTCCATCGACGAGCAGATAATACGCTGCAATGCTTACGCGGAGGCGGGCGCAGACATGGTGACGGCCTTGCCTTATACCATCGAAGAATTCCAGGCTTTGGTTAAGGGGGTTAAGGCCCCGCTCTGGGTTTACCTGTCATCGGAGCTCCCCATCACACCTAAAGACCTGGAAGAAGCCGGCGTCCGCGGTCTGGTAGTATATGCGACAGAATGCGCCTTCGTAGCTACCAAAGCTATGATGGACCTGATGATCGAATTACGCAACAAGGGTACAGTCACGGAAACGATGACAAAATACCAGGCCGGCGGTTTCTTTGAATTCTTCAATTTTATCGGCCTGCCGGATACCCAGGAATGGGAACAGAGATGGTTGGAAGGGAAAGTATAGGGTAAAAAGAGGTTTTAAGATGGGACTGACTTTAGCGCAGAAGATATTAGCGAAAAAATCCGGTAGGGCTGCAGTTACACCGGGAGAGGTCATATATGCAGAACCGGACCTGGTGCTGCTTTACGACTGGCCCGGGCTGGATTTCCTGATGAGCGACATCAGGATCGACCCGAATAAGATCGTGCTTAACATAGACCATTTCTTTGTAGCCAACTCTGAAGAAAGCGCGCGGGTGCATGACAACTTCCGGAAAATTGCTAAAAAATACGGGATTAAAAACTTCTATGATGTGGGACGTTCCGGCATTGGTTTTCAACTGGTAGCCGAGAAAGGCCATGTCAGGCCGGGAACGCTCATTATGCACGCCGACGCGCACGTGAGCACCTTTGGCGCCCTGGGCGCCTATGCAGTAGGCGTCGGCGGCGATATGATGTCGGTTTTCCTGCTTGGCAAAGCATGGCTCAAAGTACCGGGCACCATAAAAGTCAATGTTACCGGCAAGTTCCAGAAAGGCGTTACCAGTAGAGACCTCTTTGAAAAGATCGAAGGTGACCTGGGACCCGACGGTGGGACGGGCAACGTCTTTGAATTCAGCGGGCCGGCGGTAGCCGCTATGAGCGTTGAGAGCCGCATGGTCCTGTGCAACTCGGTACAGTACCTGGCCGCCGATACGGCCATTATCAATCCGGATAAAAAGACCGTTGCCTATGTAAAAGCTGTTACTAATGAGCCATTCGATGCATTGAGAAGCGATGCTGACGCTACGTATACAAATACTTTAAACTACGATGTCTCCAGCCTCGAACCACAGATCGTTTGCCCGCCGGACGTCTACTATATTAAATCCATAAAGGAAACAGAGGGAACCGAGATAAACCAGGCCTTCATAGGTACCTGCGCCAGCGGGCGGATGGAGGATTTGAGGCTGGCTGCCAGGGTCTTAAAGGGGAAGAAGGTTCACCCAAATGTCCGGCTGCTTATCACGCCGATTACCCCCTTGATAGCGGAACAGGCTGCCAGGGAGGGATTGATAGAGACCTTTTTACAGGCGGGCGCAGTTATAGGGCCTCCCACCTGCGGGCCATGTTTCGGAGGATTTGGTTACCTGCTCCCGGGGGAAGTCGCCATAACCACCGGCACCTTGAACGTTCCGGGACGCATGGGGAGCCTTGACTCGAAGATATACATGGGAAACCCGGCCACCGTTGCAGCCTCTGCCGTGGAAGGCAAAATCAGCGATCCCCGCCGGATTCTAAATAAAAGGTGAACTGTTATGAATAATATTAAGGGAAAGATCATCTGGAAATTTGGTAATCATTTCAATGCGGACCTGATCGTAGGCTCCAAATATATTGCTGAAAGCAACCCCGAAGTTCTGGGCAAGGTTTGCCTTGCCGATTATGATCCGGAATTTGTCCAGAAAGTCAGGCCGGGCGATATCATGATTGCCGGCAGGAACTTTGGGTTCGGCCATCCACATCAGCAAGGACTTCAATCACTGATAAAAGTTGGCATTGCCGGTTTTGTCGCCGAATCTTACTATCCCAACTGGTACCGGATGTCTGTTTCCTTCGGGTTCCCTGCCATTATCTGTCCGGAAATTACTAAAAAAGCCGATGTGGGCCAGGAGCTCGATATTAATTTCCACACAGGTGAAATCAAAAACCTGGCCACGGGGGAAACACTAAAAGGTGAACCCTGTCCGCCTTACCTGATGGAGATTTTAGATGCCGGTGGCCTGATACAACATCTGATAAAACAGTTAGCAGCCGCTCCGAAGTGAGTTCGCGGCTGCAAATAGATGAATATTGCGGAAGGTATCGTGTTATAATTGAACTGGTAAGTGATATAGAAGAGGTGGAGTGCTGGGAAAGGAGATATCCGAAGCAGGGAGGCAGACAATGAAAGGGATATTTGTTCTGTTATCATTGATTTTAGTCGCCGTCGCAGGATGCATAAATGTTACGCAGCCACCGCCTGCGCCGGTAGTCACACTGCCGGCAATAGTCGCTTTCAGTGCCAGTCCTGCCGAGATGAAAGCCGGTGCCTCAGCGACGCTGCTCTGGAATGTTACAGGGGCGACGTCGGTTAGCATAGACCAGGGTGTCGGCACAGTATCTGCGGCCGGTACCAAGGCGGTATCACCGACTAAAACCACGACTTATACTTTGACAGCTACAAATTCCGCGGGAACAACCACCCAACCCGTAACTCTGACCATCGTGGGAATTAGTATAGCACCCGGATTGGAAAGGCGACCATTTCCAGCAGTCACACTCACGGAAACCGTCTTTGACTTCATAAACGAGGCTCCCGGTGCTTCCTGGCAGAACATCGATGGTCCCGTGAAATTTGCGGATAATGATATTTATTCGGTTATTAATTATCATATCGACGCCCTGATGGAAGACAACGTCAGGTATCCGAGGACATTAACAATTCTTTTCAAAAAAAGTGACTTTGTGCAGGGTACCTATCCTGAAATAACAATACCACAGGGCGCGCATTTTGTTGCTAAAGTAGGTTATGTAGCAGGTATCAGCCCTGATTGGGGTGTCAAATTTTGCGTCAGTTTTATTGAGACTTCTACCGGTAATATAAAGTACTTTGACTGCATAAATGCTAAACAGGATGGCAAGTTGGATGCTTTCGATATAGACCTATCGAGTATCGCTGGTAAAAAAGGAAGATTCGTTCTGCGTGCCTCGCTTAACTGTCCTTCCTGCGAGGTCGCTGAATGGGTAGATGCCAAGATAATTCATTAGGTTTGGTCCAATTGCTGCCTACCAAATTCAAACTCGCCAATTCGACCCTATAATGTGGTATCCTATCGGGTAAATAAGAAAAGGGAGGTCTTAACCTTGAGCGACAAACCACAAAGCAATCCTGCGGTAGTCGGATTGGCCGGCTTCGGCGGAACCACACTGCTGCTCCAATTTCACAACCTCGGTTTATGCGGCGCCGGGTCGGTGTTCTGGGCGGCAATATTCTTCGGCGGCCTCATGCAGCTGGTAGCCGGTTTACAGGAGTTCAAGACCGGGAACAACTTCGGCTATGCGGCCTTCTCCACATATGGAGCTTTCTGGATGGCACTGGGTGGATGTCTTATCGGGACTCAGTACGGCATATTGAAAATCTCGACGGTTGAAATCGGCTGGTTCCTCGTAGTGTTCACGCTGATTACCTGTATCTTCTTCATCGGTACGCTTAAACAGAACGGCATGGTCGCTTTTCTCTTCCTTACACTTTTGCTTGGATTTATTTGTCTGGACCTCAGTTTCCTTGGTGGCATGCCTGTATTCACCATCGTCGCAGCTATCGATCTTATCATCTGTGCGCTTACAGCGTGGTACCTGATGGCGCATGGTATCTTTACCCAGTTTGGCTGGGATTTGCCTGTTGGAAAAGCCTGGCTTAAATAGACCCGGTAAAGTATATTGCGTAACAAAACACTTTTGGATTGCCGGACTTCATGGCCGGGGAATCCGGGTTGGTACACGGATGTATCGGGTATATCATAATGCCGTGCTCAAAGATGGACGGGTATCAGGAGGCTATATGCTGGTATGGAAAATCCCGGTCAAACTTGTTTTTTACTTACTGCCGCTGGTGGTTATAACAGCTTCATTATTGTCACCGTCACTGCCCACCCTGGCTGATAACCCTGAATTGCAGACCCAGGCAGGCTCTCCCTGGCCCACCTTCCGCCACGATTCACGCAACACCGGTTTCAGCCCGGTGGCAGGCAAATACAGCGGCGACAAACCCTGGATGTTCCAGACCGGCAAAGGCATCTTCAATACCCCGGTTATTGATGACCGCGGCATCATTTATATAGGCTCGGCCGACCACTATTTCTACGCGCTTAACCCCGACGGTACCTTAGCCTGGAAATACGAGACCGGGGAGATAATTGACTCCGCCGCCGCGCTGGGCCGCTTCGACCCGGTTTTAGGCTGCTCTCCTATCACCTTCATCTCGGGCGACGGCAAGATGTACAACTTCCGTACGGATAACGTCACACTCGAAAAACGCCCCATCTGGATTTACCAGGCGGAACTGCGCCCGGGCATCAGCTACAACCGTTGGTTCGAGGGCAATGTAGCCATCGGGCCGGACGGCACACTCTATTCCGGCAATACCAACTTCCTGTATTACGCCATCAACCCCGATGGTACGCTCAAGTGGACCTATGAAACTGCCTCCAATGACTGGTCGCAGGCCGCCTTCGGCGCCGACGGTTCGATATTCTGGGGCTCCCTGGATACTTATATCCGCGGAGTCAGCCCGCAGGGCAAGGAACTGTGGAAGGACCGGACCCTGGGCTTCGTTGCCGCCTCGGCCGCGGTCGGCTCGGACGGCACGGTGTATATCGGCTCATTCGACAGCAATATGTATGCGCTCGACCCGAAGAACGGAAATATCAAGTGGAAATTCCCCACCGGCGACCACATCTACTCTTCAGCCGCCCTCGATCAGGACACATCCGGCAACACCACAGCTATCTTATTCGGTTCCGCGGACGGAACTTTTTATGCGGTTAAGCCGGACGGTTCGCTGCTCTGGAAATACGATGCAGGAGACCCCATACGTTCCTCGCCCGCTATCGGCCTCACCCCCGGCGGCACGGGCAGCATTGTTTACTTCGGCTGCGGCAATGGCCGCCTGTATGCGCTTAATGCCGCGGATGGTTCGCTGCGCTGGGCATTCGATACTACCTCCATTGAACCTGAACTACACGACCGCAACGATCTCAACGGCTCGCCCGCTTTGAGTGCAACCGGCATTTACATAGGCGGTGAACACGGGCAGCTCTGGTACATTCCCTACGATTATTGCCTGAATGCTGATGATGCCCGCTGCACCGCGCCTGCAACACTGCCGGAGGATTTCACCGGTCTCTACTACGTAACTCCGGGGGGAAATACAGAACCCTACTTCCCGGATACCCTCCCGACCTCGGCCATGATCACGTTGCGCCTGGTGGTCAGGCAGGCTGGCCGGACGGTAGCCGCCCGGCTTTGCGACAGCCCGATCGGTTGCCCTTCCGACGCGCTCGTAGTAAATATCGAGCCGCCTGTTGCCATGGATGTCCAGCATTCCGCGGACGGACGTTATATTTACATCCGTCCCCAGGGCTTCCTTGCGCCCGGCCAGGTATATAAGCTTCAAATTAAGGGGAAATACTACAAAGAAGGCTGGCGCCTGGGCAACATGACTCTGGGAGGTTTACAGGCCGGAACTTTCGAAAGTGCTTTTCAATTCAGCGCGTCGGTCCCGGTCAATAAGTTACCGCTCGTCACAGGTACCGATAAGGTAACCGGGTTAGAGCTGACCCGCCTGGCCGCGCCTGTACCGTCCATGCTCCCCAGCCTCAACCAGATCGGCTTCGATTACATGGAATGGTTGATCGGTCCTGTTTCGGTCACACCGCCCGATGGCAAAGGACAGGGTAAATTCATATTTTGGGCGATAGGAGCCAGGCGGGGCGCCGGCGGGCAACTCGTTCCGGACCCTTCCAGCGATTTTACCCTTCCGCTTAACGGCCGTTACCAGGGCAGCGATTATGTAATGCAGAATCAAAACTTCCCGATGGCCATAACGGGCATCAAGATACCCTTCAACCTCTTTGAATTGAGAGGCACGCTGGGCCAGGATGGCCGTACCGTGCTTCCCGCCGCCTATGCCGATACCGAGGCTCTCTCCATCCCCACCTTCGGACCTTACCTCGTTCTTGCCGGCCTGGCCAATAACTGGTACCAGAAGCTGCTGGTTTCCGGAACCTTTGTAACACGGCCTTACGATGGCGATGCTAACCGCGTCCCGCCGGGCATCAAGGTTAAGGAGATTAAGTTACAATCTGCTTCGGATAAAGCGCCGGGCAAGTTAACCTGTGACTTTGTCCTGGAACAGGGAGCGGCCTATCCAGCGTCCTCTCACCGCGCGGGCCTGCTACTGGTTGATCCGTCCAGGCAGGAGGCCATTTACATGGACTACTTAGCCAACCTGGCTGCACAGCCGGATACAGCGGGCAACCTGCAATCTGTTTCGTTAAATATACCTGCCGGCACAAAACTACCGCGTGAAGTACAGGTTTATGTCATGTTAGATGTCTTCCCGCTGTACAGCGAACTGGTAGAAGTCCCCTAAGAGTACGGGCGCATCCCGCTGCGGCAGGCGGCGGTAGCCGGCACATTATCCGGGCGGAAATAAATGTATTTTGTATTTTTCGCGGTTGTCATTCTGGCCGCCGTAATCGCCGGCGCCGCTCTCTACGGAAGCCTGCGCATTCATCCTCCATCCAAGAAACTGCCCGTACAGGGCCAGGAATTCCCCGCTGGCTTTCTGTGGGCTACCGGCGAGGACGCCTACCAGCATGAGGGCGGTAACCTGAATAATGACTGGGCGCGCTGGTCCTGATAGCTCAGAGATTCTATGATTTAAGCCAGGAAATTTCAAGAAATTGCCGGACGCGTTGTTACACTATTAGAGATTAAATGTCTGTACGGGCAAAGGGAGGCCCACATGTACTTTACATTTAATCATGCGAGTGGTAAATTACAAAAGAATTTTAGCGCTTCTTTTCGCTGCAAAGGTTCGCCGGCTTGAAGGGTGATATGATCAATGTTTATAAGAGGCTGCGTGACAGGCTGGACATGTTTCCCCAGGGCTTCCCCAAGAGCAAGAGCGACGTTGAGCTGAAAATACTGCAGGACCTCTTTACGCCCGAGGAGGCCGAGATCGCACTGTCCTTGCAATCCTATCCTATGGTGGTATCGGCCATTGCGCAAAGGGCTGGCAAAGACGAAACGGAGCTTGGGGGAATCCTTTTCGGCATGTCGAAGAAAGGATTGATAATGCGTCACCGGGCGTCCGAGACCAAACTCTACTACTGGCTGATACCCTGGGTCGTCGGCATATATGAATATCAGGTGAATAACCTGACGCGGGACAGAATCCGTCTGTTCGAACAGTATTACCAGGAGGCGCTGGTACCATCTTGGCAGGAGGCGCCAGCTCGACTGGGATTTCGTGTCATCCCCATTGAGAAGGAGATACAGGGGAACACTACGGTTCAGCCGTATGAAAGGGTGTCACAGATCATCGATTCAAATACTGTGTTCGCTGTGGCCGACTGCATCTGCAGGAAAGAGAGAGCAATCATTGGAGACGGTTGCGGCAAGCTGCAGGAAGCCTGCATGACCTTTGGGTCGGGAGCGTCCTACTACATAGAGAACGGGATCGGCCGCGCGATTTCAAAGGAAGAGGCGAAGAATATCCTGCTCAAAGCCGAGGAGGAAGGCCTGGTACATTGCTCTTCAAACACCTCAAGTGGCCAGATGTTCATATGCAACTGCTGCAGCTGCTGCTGCGGTGTCATTAAAAACATCACAAAGTATGGCAATCCGAAGGTCATAACAAAATCCAACTACTATGCCGTTAACGATGTGGAGAACTGCAATGTCTGCGGCATCTGCGTCGAACGGTGCCAGGTGCACGCCATCCGCATTGAAGATGACGTTATCATCATCGAGAGGGACCAGTGCATTGGCTGCGGCCTCTGTGTATCAACGTGTCCTACGGGATCGCTTTCCCTGGCGGCCAAATCGCCCGGCGAAGCTTCTCCCGTTTTTATCGATGGCGTAGCGATGATGCAGGCCATGGGAAAAGCCACAGGAAGGAACTACCCCTTCGAATAGAGTAGAGAAAATAACAGGCCCAATAACAGGAGGAATAAATTGACAAACAGACCTAAAAAAGTGGCGGTCATCGGTTTCGACTGTGCCGAGCCACACCTGATCCAGAAGCACATCGCAGAAGGGCACCTTCCCACCTTTAAGAAGCTTTTCAATGGAGGTGTACTGGCGGAGAATTGTCTTTCGCCGTTCCCCACTATTACGCCGCCTAACTGGGCCAGCATAGCCACAGGCGCCTGGCCAGGCACTCACAATGTAACCGATTTTCACCTTCACAAGGAGGGCACGTCCCAGGTTAACGCCAATACCTTCGAGGGCTTCTCCAGCGAGAACTGCAAAGCAGAGTTCATCTGGGACAGGCTGGACGCTTCGGGCAAGAAATGCATCGTCTGCAATTACCCCGGCTCATGGCCTTCCAAAATGAAAAACGGCATCATGGTGGGAGGCGCCGGGCTCACGGTCAATGAATACCGCAATGGCCACACCGGGCTTGAGTCACACCTGGCGCTGGGCAACGACCAGGTTGTCACAACCGGCTTTTATCCCAATGGGACCAGGGTCACCTTAGAGGACGCCGAGGGCTGGGAAAACCTTCCAGCCGGCAGCGAAGACCCCCTGGCAGCTAAATTTAACGTGCGGTTCATCGACTCTTTTGAGCAGATGGCGCCATTGTCCTGGTACGTGCTCGTGACCCAGAGCGCCGGCAAAGGCTATGACAGGGTCACGCTCTCCCCGACACAGGATGTTAAAGACGCCCTATTCACGCTAAGCAAGGGAGGATGGAGCAAGAAGATCTACGTCAAATTCAAGACGCAGGATGGCAGGGATATCGAGGGATCTTTCAAGGCTAAACTGCTGCAACTGTCGGATGATGCGGAAGACTTTTTACTCTTTATCTCTTTGTTCGGCCCGACCGGGGGCTGGAGCAATCCTCCGGAAATTGCCAGGCAGCTGACCAGTAAGGAAGGGATACTCACTTTTACCTCGGGATTGCTGGGCTATACTATGGGCGTTTACGAGATGGATACCTATGCCGAGATAGCTGAGCTGCATGACCTGTGGCTGGGTGATGTGGCGACCCAGCTCATGACCAAACATCCCTGGGACCTGTTCTGTATGCACAGCCACCCGATCGACTGGATATATCACTCTGTACTGACAGAAATGGATGAAAATACCTGCACGAGCAAGGAAAAGTACAAAGAGGCCTGGGACCTGCACTTGAGGGTCCACCAGAGCCAGGACAGGATGCTGGCCAGGATCGTCGAAGCTGCGGGCGAAGACACCCTTTTCGTGCTGGTTTCCGACCACGGGGCCGTCGCCGATGGGTCGAACTTCAACCCCTACATACCTTTGATCAAGGCCGGGCTGTGCGTGATGGAAGGGCAGAGCGAAGATACAGACACAAAAGCCCTGGAAGCGCAGACCGAGATTGTCCACAATTTGGTCAAGGAAATTCTGGGTAACAAGGGTGACCGGGTCGGCAGCGAAATAATCGAGTTGGGAGCCTTGACCTATTTCAGCCCTGACATCAAGAGGTCGAAGGCCTTTCCTCAGCGCACCATCTACATTTATATCAACCTCAAGGGCCGTGATCCGGGCGGAATTGTCGACCCCGCTGACTATGAGAAGGTGCAGCGCCAGATAATCGATGCGCTCTATTCCTACATAGACCCGGCCACCGGGGTCAGACCTGTTTCTCTTGCTCTATCCAAGAAAGATGCGCGGATTCTCGGGCTGCATGGAGATCACGTCGGCGACGTGGTCTACGCCATTTACCCGGAATTTGGCGGCCAGCACGGTCCCCAGCTCCCTACAGCGGAGTGGGGTGTAGGCAAGCTCAAAGCGCTGCAAGCCTTCTGCGGCCCGGGCATCAAGAAAGGCTACAAACTTGAGCGGACCAGCGGTCTGCCCGACATCGTACCCACAATATGCTACCTGATGAGCTGGCCGGTCCCCGCCCAGACCGAAGGCAACATACTTTTCCAGGCGCTTGAAAATCCGAATCTTGCATCGGAAGAACTCAATACGATGCGGGAGGCCCTGGTCAAGATGGAGGCGGTTCTTGGTAAAGGGGGAAAGGCAACCTGAAAATAATATTGCTGAGGTAAGTAGGAGGAAAAATGCAAGAAAAAACGTACAAAGTTGGCAGGGGCACTGCGATCACCGTTCTCATCGTGCTTTCAATATTGCAGTTATCGGATTGGGCCGACCGGTCCATATTGGCCATATCTCTGCAGACAATCAAGAGCGCTTTCAACCTGACCGATGCCGAGGCCGGTATGCTGCCTTCACTTTTGATGGCAGGCATTGCGGTTTTTACCCTCCCCGCTGCTATGCTGGCTGACAGGTTTGCACGCCGCAAGCTTATAATGGGCATGGCCCTGATCTGGAGTGCGTTTACGATGATAACAGGCCTTGCCGTTCAGGTGTGGCACCTATTATTGGCCAGGTTCATGGTCGGCACAGGTGAAGCCGGCTATCAACCGGCCGGGCAGACCTGGCTCGGGCTTACTTTTCCCAAGGAGATAAGGACACGGATTCTGGCCTTATTTATGATGTGCCAGCCGCTGGGCATGGCGCTGGGACTGGTCCTGGGAGGGTTGCTGCTGAACGCCACGCATGATTGGCGTACAGCCTTTTTTATTTTTGGCATCCCCGGCATCATAATGGCCTTTGTTGTGATCTTCCTGCCGGATTACAAAGCCTCAAGAGAGCAGGGAGAGGGGGTGCTCAGCAAAGTATATTTCAGGCAGTGGGGCGAACTATTTAAGATCAAGTCCTACTGGCTTTTCATTATCAGTTCGACTTTGATATATTTCATGATATTCTCTTTCCAATCATGGGTACCGACTCTGTGCATGCGTGCTTATAACGCGACTCCATTGACGGTGGGTACAGCCCTGGCTGGATTAAGCCTTATATACATCGCTGCTCCTTTTGGCGGGTTTTTAGCAGACCGCTGGCAATTGCGCAATAAAGCCGGAAGGCCCCTCTTTTTGGTTGTAATCTCTTTCTTAGTACTGCCTGCAATACTTGCCTCCATTCTCACAGTGGGTAAGGTGCAATTTCAGACCTGGTTGTTCATATATGGGACAGCGTCGCTGTTAATAGCATGCGCGTATCCCGTGTTGACGGTGCTGGTGCATGATGTGATACCGGTGCCTGTGCGCTCCACGGCAATCGGCATCCAGCTGACGATATCCCAACTGCTGGGTGGTGTATCGGGGCCGCTCCTGGTGGGCATGATATCGGATGCCACCGGCGGTGGCGCCCAGGGAATAACCAACGGGCTGCTCTGGACCATACCTGTGGCCACTTTATCGATAATAACCTCATTTATCATAACCAGGTACTACGGCGCAGACAGTGCCAGGATTAGTGATGTGGTTTTGGCGGAACGCTGATCAGATAGACCGTGCTAAAGGCATATCCCGGACTGGCTAAACGCAGGGGGAATGATAGTTGTACATTTTACAAGGGCACACCGAAGGATGCTATAATGCGGCGTCATAACTCACAGAAGGGAGTCAGCTATGGACCTTAACGAAATACTAGCTCACCTCTCGATTCCACGTCCCAACCAGAGCCAGGCCCTGGAAGAAACCGCAAAATATATCAAGGCGCTGCTCAATGACCGGGGAATACAGTTTGTAGTCCAGGAATTCACACTGAGGCCCTATATGCAACTCATCCTCGGGTCTACAATCCTGTTGCTGGCGATACTGCTTTTCATACTCGTGTTAAAGAAAAAATCCATCGCGGCCTTGATTGTGGCCCTGGCGATACCCCTATTGCTCATCGCCGAGTTCGAGCTTTTTGTCCCCGTTGTCACAGGTCTCATTCAGAAGACCGGGCAGAATATCATCGTCACCTACGATGTGCCCAATCCGGCCCGTGAACTTGTCTTTGCCGCGCATTTCGACTCTAAGACGGATTTCTGGGACCATATTCAGCGCGCCAGGATTTATTCCCTCATCCCTGAGGCGGTAGTCCTTGGCCTCCTTCTCGCCGTTTTTACATTCTTTTCGAGGAAATATGCAACGCTTAAGAAGAAAGCCGTAACGGCAGTTGTGCTCACGCTCGCAGGCGTGGTGGTTGTGTACTGGGGGCTGGTCTTTCTCGGATTCGGCGGATATATCTTCTTTCCGTCCGACCGCCAGAGCTACGGATCGGTGGATGACGGCGCCTCGGTGGCTGCCCTGCTGACGCTGTCCAGGGATATCCATGACGGAAAGGTGGACCTCGGCAATAGCAGGGTTACCATCGTCTTCACATCAGGTGAAGAAGTGAACTTGCAGGGCGCCGACCAGTACGTGAAGGAGCGCTTTTATAAAGGAGAAAAACCCGTTCTTCCTGTAAGCCTCGTCAACCTGGAGCTGGTAGGCCAGAACGGCCCGATGATCTACTGGAGAAAGGACGGTGAATTTTTAAAATTTTATGATGCCGATTCAAGCCTCATTAACCGGGTTGGCAAAGCATGGAAGACTGAATCGGGAATGGGTCTCGAGCCAGATCAAAATCTAATCACCGACGACGCTCAGCGCTTCATGACGGCCGGTATCCCTGCGGTCACGATCGGAAACTCAGGTTATCCGGGGCTTGGCTTAACAAGCTTCCACAGCACGGCGGATAATCTCGGACG
>CAIMUM010000102.1 GCA_903844685.1 uncultured Dehalococcoidia bacterium | reverse complement strand
GTCTTGAAGAGGTCGACACTTGCCTCGAGGTCCTTCATTACCTCGCCCTCCAGCTTGTCCTTGATCCATTTAAGTTGCTCAGGAGTGGGGAACTTGACGAAGCCGCCGGCCACTTGCGAGATGGGGTGGGTCTTGCGGCCGCAGAGGATATCGGCCCAGTCGTTGCCGAATTTTTTCATACGTAGTGCCCGCAGCACCACGTCGGTATGTGTGGTGGCCAGGGGAATAACACTGCCCACGCCTAAGAAGTCCGGGGCGATCAGGAAATAGGTGTGCAGTATATGGCTGGTGAAGGTCTCGGCATCGAAGAGTGTGTCGCGCAGCAGTATGGACTGCTCACTGAGCTTGACGCCGAAGGCCGCCTCGGTGGCTGCTATGGATGCGTTGGCATGCGCTACGGCGCAGATGCCACAGATACGCGGTGCGATAAAGTTGACGTCGGAATAGCTGAGTCCTCGCAGCATCGATTCGAAGAAGCGGGGCGACTCGGGCACTTCCCACTTGCATTCTTCGATTTTGCCGTCTTTGGCGTTGACTATTATATTGCCGTGGCCCTCGATGCGGGCTACGTGATGGACCTTGAAATTAACTTCTTTGGTTGCCATTATTTCGAAACCTCCAGTGCTCCATTGAAGAGCTTGAACTGCAGCATCATGTCATCCATGGTCAGGCCGTATTTTTTCAGTATTTCTTTCTCCGAGTTTACATTGGGTTCATCCACCAGTGCGCGGCAGCCCCAGCATTTACGGCCGCCGGTGACGCAGACTGCGTTGCAGCCGCCCCGTGTGATGGGGCCGAGGCAGAACTCGCCGCGCTCAAAGGCGCAGATGTTCTCCGCCAGCTTGCACTCGACGCAGACGGGGTTGTGGCACTGCTCGAACTTCTTGCCGGTCAGCAGGCATTTAACCAGGCTGATGACCTCATTGCGGTTGGGTGGGCAGCCGTGGATCTGGACGTCGACCTTGACGTAAGCGCTGGTGGGCCGGGTGGGTATGGTCGAATAGAGCTTGGCGGAATCTCCGTAGACTACCTTGAGGTTCTCCTCCATCGAGAAGCGGTTCTTGAGGGCGTTGACACCGCCCGTGCAGGAGCAGGCGCCCAGGGCTACCAGTATCTTGGCCTTCTCCCTGATTTTCTGAACCCGCTCCACGTCCCGGTCGGTGGTCTGGCTGCCTTCGATGAAGGCGATATCGTAGTCGTCGGAGTGGTCGGAGCTGGCCTCGCGGAACTCTACGATATCGACCGCGCCGATCAGGTCCACTATCTCCAGGTTGAAGTTGAGCACTTCAAGCTGGCAGCCTTCGCAGCCGGTAAAATCGAAAAATGCGACTCTCGGTTTCATTTATACAGCCTCCTTCAGTGACTTGACCTGGGCATAGGTGAAAACCGGGCCCTCCTGGCAGCAGTACAGGCCGTTTATCTGGCAGTGGCCGCACTTGCCGACACCGCATTTCATCCTGCGTTCCAGGGACATGATGATATGGTCGTCAGCCAGGCCTTTCTTGAGGCACTCGGCGATGACGAAGCGGTACATGATGGGCGGGCCAACCACGATGGCGTAGGTTTTCTTGGGGTCGAAGGATATCTTGGGGAAGAGCGTGGTAATAACGCCGACATTGCCCTTCCATTCGTCGTCGGGCACGCGGTCCACGGTTTCGAGGAAGCACATGTCCTTGCTTTTGTCCCATTCGGCCAACTGGCCGATGAAAAGCCTCTCCTGCGGTGAGCGGCAGCCGAAGAGTGTATTGACCTCGCCGAAATCGCTGCGCTTGTCCATGACGTAGTTTATAAGGGAGCGCAGCGGGAAAAGGCCGATGCCTCCGGCCACGAAAAGGATGTCCTTGCCCTTGAGCGTATCAAGCGGGAAGCCGTTGCCGTAAGGCCCCCTGATGCCCACCTTCGCGCCCTTATCCAGCGTGTGAAGCTTATTGGTGACGCCGCCGGTGGCCCTGACCGCCAGCTCGAAGGAACCTTTATGCGTGGGTGACGAGGTTACCGAGATGGGGGCTTCGCCGACCCCGAAGATGGATACTTCGACGAACTGGCCCGGCTTCTGGCCGAGCTCTTTGCCGTCGTCGAATTTGAACTCAAATACCTTCTCCCGGTCGCTCAGCTTCTCCACGCGGATCAGTTCAGCCGTGCGCGGGAGGTGAATGGATTGCTTCGCTGTGAGTTGCATTACCATTATTTTGCCTCCTTGAGCAGGTTGTAAGTCTCAGCCGGGCTGGCGATCTCGGCCAGGCAGGCGCTTGCACAGCGTCCGCAGCCCACGCAGCCCAGGTACTTGTATCTTTCCACCAGGTACTTACCCTTGCGGTACATGCGGTGGCGGAAGCGCTGCTCCTTGTGCTCGCGGAAATTCTCGCCGCTGGCTACGCTGGCGAACTCGGTGAGCATGCAGCCGTCCCAGCGGCGGTAGCGTTCTCCGCCCTTCAGGCTGAGCGCCATCTCGTCCTGCACGTCGAAACATACGCATGTGGGGCAGACCATTACGCAGGACCCGCAACTGAAGCAGGTCTCCGACCTGTCCTTGAACAGCTTGCTTTCCCAGGTGGCGTCTAACAGCGCCGGGATCTCCTCCTTCTTCATTTTGAGGGATACCTGGTACTTCTTTTCTGCTTCCTTGCGCACCTTGTCGCGTTTCTCCAGGTCAGGGGCGCCAGCCTCCCTCGTTTTGGCCTTGTTGATGAGGTTATGGCCCTTATTGGTGCCGACCGTGACGAAATAGTCGCCGCCCAGGTCCGTCAGCATCAGGTCGAAACCCTCTTCCGTGATATTGGTGCCCATGCTGGCGGCGAAAGACTTGGGATTAGGGGACAGGCAGTCCACGCCAATAATAATAGCCTTGTTCCTCTTGAGGAAATAGTTGGGGTCAGGCTCCTTGCCACCGTAGACGGCATCGAAGAGCAGGAGGCCCCGGATATCGAAAGGATGCACGCCGATGATGCACAGCGGCTTCTCGGCGGCCACCGCTTCGACTTTTGGGGTTTTGCCTACCTCGTACTTCAGCACCGTTTCCGTCTGCGGGAAGAAGTACTTCTTGGGCGGCAGCAGGGATATGTCGTAATCAAGGCGAAGCTCGGCGGCGCTGGCCAGCGGACCGAAATTGAACTTGTTGCCCTGTGCCTTGATGCCAATGACCTCCCCGGCCGACTTCGTCTTGATCAGGTCATCGACGAAGCTGGCCAGGTCCTTCCTGGAAATCACCCGGTTTTGCATACACAACTCCTTCAGCTTATTTTATTTGGTCCATGTCAGGCAATGTAGCATATTTACATATGTTCATAAGTATTTGCCGGATTCGCGCAATAAATCTATTCAGTTAAAAGTGTTAATTAATAAGGTCAGCGGCTAAGTCGCCTGACCGTATTGCCGCCGCTGTCCACCACCGTTATCTCCAGCGGCATGCTGCCGGGCAATGTGTGGGTCGAGCAGGACATGCAGGGGTCGTAGGGCCGCCAGGCCATCTCCACCTGGTTCAGCAGTGATTCGGGTATATCCTGGCCCGGCTTGATAAGCTGCTCGGCGGCCTTCTTGACCGACATAAAGAGCGCAGCCTGGTTATTGGTGGTGCCCACGATGAGGTTGCATTTTTTTATACAACCTTTTTCGTCTGCAACATAGTGATGGGTCAACGTGCCGCGCGGCGCTTCCACGATGCCAACGCCCTCGGTGGGTTTACTTGTGGGGATATTCCTGATGTTGGGACCGGTTATCTCCTTATCCTGGGCCAGTTCCAGCAGCCTCTCGGCGGCGTAGAGCAACTCGATGAGGCGCGCCCAGTGGGTGGCCAGCGTGTGGTGTACAGGCTTGCCTCCCAGGGTTGAGTACATACTCTCGTACTCAGCCTGGGCCAGTGGTGTGGCCATACCGTCGGCGGCGTTGAGACGCGAGAGAGGTGTGGCGCGGTAAACGCCGCTCTCCCTGCCGTCCACGAATCCTTTCCAGCCCACCTTCTTGAGGAAGGGGAACTTGGTATAGCTCCACGGCTCGACATGCTCGGCGATATGGTCGAGGTATTCGTGGGGGGAATACTTGACGAACTCTTTGCCCGCCGGGTCGACCACCCTGACCTTGCCGTCGTAAAAGTTGACCTTGTTTTTATCGTCGACCAGTCCCATGTAGTAGGTCTGGTGTGTGAAAGCGTCGCTCACAATCATATCAACGTAGGCCTTATTCTTGAGCACGATATCGCCGAAGACCTTGAGCGATAGCTGTGCGAAGGCTACATCGCGTTTGGCGATCTCCTCAATCTTCTGCCTGTCCTCCTCGCTGATACGCTTGCTGACGCCGCCCGGCAGCCCGAAAACCGGGTGTATCTGCCTGCCGCCGACCGCCTGGATTATCCAGTGGTTCTCCTTGCGTGTGTTTAGCACCTGCCCGGCCAGGTCCATGCCGACCTTGGCGATAACGCCGAGGATATTGCGGTCCTTAACCGGGGCGTCGGGGCCCATGATAAAATCCGGCCCGCCCAATATATAAAAATGCGTGGTGTGGTCGGTGACATAAAAGGCGCTGTAAAGCAGTTCGCGTATCTTTTTGGCCGTGCTGGTAGGCTCGGTGTGGAACATGTCGTCCAGCGCCTTGGTGGCGGCCATGTGGTGTGCCTCGGGGCAGACCCCGCAGATGCGCTGTGTTATCTGCGGCATATCCTCGACCGGGCGGCCTTCGCAGAACTTCTCGAAGCCGCGCAATTCGGGTATCTGCAGGTACACGTTGGCTACGCTGCCGTCGTCGTTAAGGAAGATGGTTATCTTGCCGTGCCCCTCCAGCCTGGTAATGGGGTCGATGGTTATCTTTCTCATGGATTGACCCTCGCGCGCCTGAGCATGGAGTCGGGCAGGCTATAGCGGTAGGCGTATCCCGCCGGGTCGACTATGCCGTCGAGTATCTTTTTTATCTCGTCGGGATCGTTGGAATCGATGATCGAGGCCCAGGCGGTCAGTATGTGGCTGCCCTGGTCGCGCACGCCGTCGACCGGGCCATAGCAGCCGGTGCAGGGCATATTGGCCTGAGGGCAGGGGGCGCCGCAGCCGCCGCGCGTGGCCATCCCGCAGCAGAGCAATCCCTGCTCGAGCAGGCATTCATCCGGTGCGGGGATAATTTCATACGGCCTGTGGAAGGCCCTGATCTTCTTTTCATGTTTGATGCGCGGGCAGTCGTTGCAGACCGCAGTGCCCGCCGGGGCGATAACCGTGCCCTTAGGAGGTAGTTTGCCGCTGATCAGCGCTTCCAGCGCCGTCCAGGTCGTGCTTTCCTCCGGCGGGCAGCCTGGCACGAAGTAATCCACCTCAACTGTCTGCGCCAGCGTTTTAACGGTATTGTAGAACTCCGGTATCTCGAGTTCGCCCTCGGGGACGGTCACCTTCGTCCTGGGGATAACTTTACCGCTGTTATCGCTGGAGGCGGTATCGATATAGGTGTTCTCTAATATCGACACGGCGTTAAAAAAATTGGCCAGCCCCGGTATGCAGCCCTCGTAGGCGCAGGAGCCGTAGGCGATTAATATCTTGGATTTCTGCCGAAGCAGTTTGGCCATGTGTTCATTCTCGGAGTTGCGTATGGCGCCGTTGAAGAGGCAGGCATCGATGCTCTGGTCCGGCATCTTCTCGACGTCCGCATACTTGACATCGATGGCCACCGGCCAAAAGACGATGTCGGCGGCCTCGGCCAGCTTGAGTATCTTGTCGCCGATGGCCAGCGTGGCGATCTCGCAACCGCCGCAGGAGGCGGCCCAGTAAAGCGCGACCTGCAATTTAGGCAACTTTCGACTCCTCTTTGGCGGCGAAGGGACCTAAGGCGCGCACCTTTTCGGTGATATCGTTGACAACGTGTGAGAAGCGGTCGCCCTCGGAGGCGGAGACCCAGTCGAGTCGGAACCTGTCTTCACCTACGCCGAGCTGTATGAGGGTGCGCTTGAGCAGTTCCATGCGGCGCAGGGCCTTGTAGTTGCCCTCGGCGTAATGGCAGTCGCCCGGGTGGCAGCCCAACACCAGCACCCCGTCGGCGCCCAGTTCGAAGGCCCTCAGAACAAAGGCCGGCTCGACGCGTCCGCTGCACATCACGCGGATGGCGCGAACGTTGGCGGCGCACTTGATCCTGGAGGTGCCTGCCAGATCGGCCCCACGGTAGGAGCACCAGTTGCATAGAAATGCGACGATCTTCGGTTCGAAATCTGTCATATCAGTATAAGCAAGATTGTGACCGTCAAAAGGCCTGAAATATTAAACTATTAATGAGTTAAAATGTCAACAACTATGGGAAGATTTACCTGTGCTGCTCATCGTCCGCGCTGCGCGCCATGGGCCTCTTTAAGCGCTCGCGGTGCAGAAGGGAGGTCTGATCCATCTCGAAGGCCTGCTTGACCATGGCTTCCAGTCCGGCGCAGTTCTTCTTGATCAGCTTGGTATCTAAGGAATAGAATACCAGCGGACCGTCGCGGCGCGCCTTGAGCAGGTCGGCGTCGTGCAGTATGCCCAGGTTGCGGGAGGCGCGTGTCTGGCTGATGCGCATGGCCTGCTTGATCTCGAGCACGCAGGCCTCTCTTTCCATCAGCAAATAGACTATTCTTAACCTCGTCTCGTCCCCTAAAGCCTTGAAGATTTTCAATAAGTCACGCATTCTCGTCCTCGCATGCTTATGCGCACATGAGCATAAGTAGTAAACTTGTATGATATATTACAGTATCCGGGAAAATGTTGTCAACTGCATTGCCATTGCGACCCCTCTCTTCGTCATTGCGACACCTCTTTCCGTCATTGCGAGCGTAGCGAAGCAATCTTATTATTGACAGGGAAGGCCTGACTGGGTAGAATTTTACTTTGTGCGCGGCAGCGTAGCTCAGTGGTAGAGCAGGGGACTCATAAGCCCTTGGTCACTAGTTCGAATCTAGTCGCTGCTACCATACCTCTTAAGTCATTGCCATTCAACCCTGTCATTGCGAGGAGCGAAGCGACGTGGCAATCTCCTGCACTCGAACAAGGGATTCGTCAAAATCAACAGGCTTATTTAGCTACCGCGTCAGACCAAGAAATATTTGTTGTGGAAGCTAAATTAAGACTATGTTCATTCCTACCCTTTGACTTGGTTAGTACAATTTAGTATGCTACGTACAATTCCCCATAAAATCGGGGTAAGTGGGCGATCTTGGATGGCGTTAATCTAAGCGTAGAGTGGGGTTTCCCAAAAAACATACTGTTATCAAGTACAGAATAATGGAAAGGAGATAGGAAAAGATGCGCATAAGAAGATCAACGATCATTTTAGTAACTATTATGCTTGTCGTGGGGGTAGTGTTATCCGCATGTGCGCCGGGCGGGTGTGCTTCCACGGCACCACCTCCAGCCAAACCTGCTGATACAAATACCCCGGCAACTCCGGCGGCAACACCCCCGGCAACACCCCCGGCAACCCCACCTTCAATACCTTCACCTACACCGCCTGCCAGTACACCGCAGGTAACCGAAAAGCCCACATCCTTTGAAGCCACTACTTATAATAACGACCAATATGGATTTACTGTAAAGTATCCTAAATCCTGGGCAACCGACAAACTTATTGGCGACATGGTAATGCGGGTGGCAGCCCAGGCAGGCGATCTGCAATCTGATGCTGTAGCAGCAGCCGTTGTAAATAAGCCCTCGGATTATGGCAAGGCTATCAGGGAAGCCGTGGACGCCACACTTGCAGCGTCCAATGTGAATGTTAAAACGAAACTCGAATCTGTGAAAGCTACCACCCTGTCAGATGGAAAGACCCCCGCTACGGAAGCTGTTTTAAGCGCCGATATCTTTGGAATGTATAAGCTATATGTTTATGCCCTGGGTACTGATAAAGGCGAAAAAACCATAGCAACAATTGGCCTTACAATCAAAGGTGATTCAGATAAAGCACTGGTGAAGGAGATCGCCCAAACCCTGGCTGTAAAATAAGAAACATAAATTAAATCGAGGCTGGCCTTGCCGTTTGTGTCCGCAAGGCCGGCCCTTTATGAAGCGATACCCCGCCAAATATTTTATCTTTCCATGTAATCTCTTTATCCTGCCATGGTTCAGGATTAAACGGTTCGCAACAGCCAGTCGATTTTACTGTTTGATTATTCATATTTCTGCTCCTTGTTATATAGCTTTTGTTTGTAAACCGGGATTCCCCATTTCAACTCGTAGTTCAACTGCCCCACTCATTGTATCACTTCGTATTTCGTAATGGAATATACGTTTACAAAGAAATTGAAAGGTTAACATCCGTGAGACTTCAATATATAAAATCGTAACCCTGGTTAACCTTAGCCATCAATTGGCTTGACCTCTGGCTTTCTCTTACTGAAGCCAAAGATGTATATTATCTCGAGAATAGCTAAAGTGTTGACTACCAGCATGACGATAAACCATACAAGGTGTTTATTGCGGGCCGATTTCCATAAAGCTACACCTTTCCACGGTAGAGTCCATGCTATGGATAGAAGCACCAATAATGTCATCCAAGTGGGCATTGAACTTAATTGATCCATTTTTCACCTATCCTTTCCAGGTATTTGTGAGAAAGGATAACATAGACTACTACTGGTTGTTAATGTTTTCCGCACCCTGGCCTTATTAATACATATCGTCCGGGATCAACAGGCTTATTCAGCTACTTAGTTTGAATACGGGGGGTACTGTTTCTAAGGCCATTTGCTTATCAACATTAAGTCAAATTCAGAAATTGTTAGTTTCATATCAGCTACCTGTAAGCCCTCTGTCAAGCATATTGGGACTTCCTCCTTTATACTGAATTTAAAGTAATATCAAAGGAGGTTAAAATTGAAAAGCAAATTTGCGATTGGTCTACTGGCATTAGTGCTGATAGCAACAGTAGCGGCCACGGGTTGTAGCACCTCGGGTGTAACCAATGAGCAGTATATGACTCTGCAAAGTCAGGTCAATTCTCTCAATAGCTCACTCGCTTCAACTCAACAGCAGCTGTCATCAACTCAGCAACAGTTGGCTACAGCCCAACAGTCACTCTCGCAGGCGCAATCCCAGGCACAACAGCCGCAGACGTTCGTTACGTCAGCGCAACCGGAGCCGGTATATCAGCCTACCGTCATCTATCAAACCTATCCATATGTGTATCGGAATTATCCGTCCGTAACACCGTGGCATCAGTCCCCGTTGCCTCCTAGACCACCGCGGCACAATCCGCCGGCCCCACCCCCGCACCCCCCGTTGCCTCATTAGCAGCAGATCATTGTAGAGGGAGGAAACAGATAGCATGAATGCAATCAATGTTTCCTCCCTCGAAAGTTTAGTATCAGTGATGGCTATATAATAATAACGCTGCCCTCAAACACTGAAAGAAGGCGGCACGATCGACAAGCTGAAAAGCAAGTGGCTAAGCGGGAACTAGGGAAAAAGCGGTAGTTTTGATACTAATCAGGACAACCTGACGCCTTGGTCGGCGCACAATGCTGGTAGTTCAATGGGGGACTTCTTTTTCCACGGCTATTCGCTTACCAACACCAGGTAAAATTTCTAAAATTGTCAGTTTTATATCAGATATTTATCAGTCAGCAGTCAAGCATAACCAGAAATGCTCCCCTATACTGAGTATAAAATAATATCACGAGGATGTTTAAAATGAAAAACAAATTCTTTATTGTTATACTGCCGTTAATGCTATTAATAATTATGACAGCCGCAGGTTGCGGCCCATCCTACGCAACCAGTGAACAGGTCGTGGCTTTACAAAGTCAGGTCAATACGCTCAGCAACTCACTCAATTCAACACAGCAGCAGTTGGCTGCAACTCAGCGGCAACTGACTTCAACTCAGCAACAACTGGATTCCGTCCAGCAGTCGCTTACTCAGGCGCAATCGCAACTGCAGCAGCAGAGGACATATGTCACCTCTGCACAACCGCTCTACCAGCCTAATATTATCTACCGGACCTATCCCTACATCACGCCGTGGTATGGATACCCCGGGGGTCAGCCTTTTTACCCTCGCTGGTAACCGATCGTATTAGCCCTGACGGCAGGTCTGCAAGCGGTGATTAATCTCCGTGTCAAAACAATTGACAGGGAGACTTAACCGTTTTATACTGCGCATTATCCGCTATATCAATCCGGTAAATCAGTAAAATACGTTTCATACTGAGGAGGAGGGTAAAATGAGAATGATGAGCCGTACGATTTCAATTTTTACACTGGTGACACTG
>CAIMUM010000101.1 GCA_903844685.1 uncultured Dehalococcoidia bacterium | reverse complement strand
CTGGTCATTACTCAGAAAGAGCCGGCCTTGAATTACTGGTTGGCCGTTGGTGGGGCCGCCATGTTTTTCGTCCAGACCGGCATGATCGACGCCTTCATCTGGCCGGCCCTTTTCCCGTATAAGTAAAATTATTCTAACCGAGGAGTTTGCCTGTATAAATGGCAAGGCCAACATGGCTGGTAGCCCTGATCAGGGCCGGTTTCCCCGGAAGGTTCGTGCTGGCCGGGGTGACGCGCTGGCCGTTTGTAGGGAAAGCGCTGGAGAAGTGGCTTTTTGACGGGGATGACCTGGTTTTCCTTCCATCGGACCGCGTGGTGCAGGTTGGCCGGGATGTTGATGCGCCGGAACAGGTGGTGCTTCCCTCTATCCTGGTGGAACGTTTTATCAATGAGGCCAATTATCACTGGGTGATGGATAACTGCATCTGCCGCCAGGCCTCGCATTGCGAAGATTACCCGATCGGGTTGGGCTGCATTTTCCTGGGAGAGGCAGCGCTGGGCATTAACCCCGCGCTGGGCAGAAGGGTTACCCGTGAAGAGGCGCTGGAGCATGCCAGGAAGTGCAGGGAGGCCGGATTGGTTCACCTCATCGGCCGCAATAAGCTGGACGCAGTCTGGCTGGGCGTGGGACCCGGTAATAAGCTTCTCACTATATGCAACTGCTGCCCCTGTTGCTGCCTGTGGAGGATGCTGCCAGTCGTCTCTGAGGATATCGGCGCCACGGTCAAAAAGATGCCGGGCGTCACTGTCAGGGTAACTGATAGCTGCAGCGGCTGCGGCATATGCGCCGAAGGGGTATGCTTTGTCAATGCCATTTCCATGGCAAACGGCGTAGCCGTGCTTAGCAATGCCTGTCGGGGTTGCGGACGTTGCGCACTGGCCTGCCCGCTCGACGCCATCCTTGTTGAATGCAGTGCAGGCGCGGTGGACCTGGCAGCCGGGAACATCAGGTCACTGGTGGATGTAGGGTAAATCCTGCCGAAGTATTGACAACAGTCCCGTTTAGCAATAATCTAAGCAATGCAATTGAGGCGCCCTCAGTGCGGCGCCGGCTAACTGCTAAATTCGTTTCAAAGGAGCAATTATGTGGCGTAAAGGATGGCGCGAACAGTCCTGGTCAAACCTCGATCAGCCGTGGGACCTGATAATTATTGGCGGAGGCATAACAGGTGCAGGTGTGCTGCGCCACGCGGTGGCGGCCGGGTTGAAGGCCCTGCTGGTTGAGGCCAACGACTTTGCTTCGGGCACGTCCAGCCGCTCATCCAAACTGATCCACGGCGGCCTGCGTTATATCCTCAACAAGCAATACAAGGTCACGCAGGAGTCGGTGCGCGAGCGGGAATGGATACTTAGAGAGGCGCCCAACCTGGTCACCAAGCTGGGCTTCATCTTTCCCAATTTCGAGCGTTACCATATAAAAACCAAGCAGATCGGCGCCATCATTGCCATTTATGATCTCCTAGCCCCCAAGTGGGACCATCATCCCTACAGCAAAGAGAAGATACTTAAAGAGTACCCGGTATTGAAGGCGGATGGGCTTATGGACGGGTACCTGTATTACGATGCCGCCATGGACGACAGCCGCATCGTCCTGCGGGTTATCCAGGAAGCGGTCAGGGCAGGCGGTACAGCTCTCAACTACGCTAAAGCGGAGAAGCTTCTGAAGGACAGCAAGGGCCAGGTATGCGGTGTTGCCCTGAAAGATACCTCTTCCCAGGACGGCAAAACGATTGAGATAAAAGCCAGGGTAGTGGTCAACGCCTCGGGCCCCTGGGCGGATAT
>CAIMUM010000100.1 GCA_903844685.1 uncultured Dehalococcoidia bacterium | reverse complement strand
TGGTTATCATGGATGACATCGTATTTTGCACCATTCTTAGTTATGTAATCATAGGCCCGTATGCCAAAGGCCAGTGGTTCAGAGAAATACCCGGTCATGATGCCGCCCCATTCCATGAAGTTGGCGTAGGTATTCAGCTTCCTGGGATCGATAAACAGCCGTTGCCATGACCCAAACCTGTAGAGGTCAAGGCTGGGCAACTTTATCAGCCCGACGCCGTCATCCACGATGGGATAAGGAGGCCCCGACAGCATATCGACCTCATGCCCGAGGTCCCTGAGGGCATTGCTCAGGTAATGCATATAAATGCCCTGGCCGCCGGAATAGGCATAACTACGGTAACTCAACAAACATATTCGCATGATTTTCTTCTTCAACTCTTTTTTCCGCCAAATATGATATCAGACTTGAGCAGTTAGCGTATAATGGTGGCTAAGATTTCAGAGGGCGTAGGGGCGTTGCTTTAGCTGCGCCCGTAACGCCGGACAGGCCTAAAGCCCCGTCCCTACATCTATTGTTGAGGCTTTTGAGAGGCCGGAGAATTTTGTATGTGGAATGATCTGAAAGCCGCAGCATTCCTGTTCTCCAAGTACGTAACACGCGGCAACAAGGGTACCGTTGTCCTGACCGTACTCGTTGCCACGCTGGCTTTCTTACAGATCAACCTGATCTCAGGTATATTCAGTGGCGCCCTCGGGCTTATCTACGAACAAACTAAGAATAACTACGTCGGTAATATCGTCATACAACCGGGCAAGGACCAGTGGGGCAGCAACGAGGAGTATATCACGCAGGTAAGCGAGCTTAAACGCAAGATCAATGCCATACCCGGCATTATCGGCTGCGGCTCACATTACACCATAGGCTCCGTAATTGAGTATGACCCCGATAAAACAGGCAAGGACATCAGGACGATAAGCTGGCCGGTAAAGTCCATTGATCCCAAGGATGAAATGCAGATATCCGGCCTGCATAATTATATGCTGGCAGGACAATACCTTGATGAATCCGACCGGGACCAGATAATCATGGGCCGTGAGATATCCGGCGGATACGGGGCCATGCTTGAGGTGCAATCGCTGAAGGGCGTCAATATCGGCGACGATGTAACGGTCTTCTATCACAACGGGGTCACGCGTAAATACACTTTAAAAGGTATCTACGCTACCGCCTTCCCGCTGGCCGATATGACTGCATTCGTGACTCAGAAGGAAATGGAATCGGTACTGGGGATCCACGACCGTGCCAGCGAAATAATCATCAGGACAGATGATGCCTATCCTGAAGCATATTACATACAGGAATTGAGGAAGGCCGGAGTGGAACTGCCGGACATCAGGCCCTGGCAGGATTTCATCGGCCTGGTCCTCGGCCTCGCGCAGACCTTCGATATCATCAAGAGGATCGTCCTTTTCATAGGGCTGGTTGTTGCAGGAGTGACTATATTTATCGTCATTTTCATTGCCACTGTCAGCAGGAAAAAGCAGATCGGCATTATGAAAGCCATCGGCATGAAAGAAAGCATCATAGTTGCCTCCTACATTATGCTGTCGCTCTTCTATGCCGTAGTCGGCATCGGGATTGGACTTGTACTGCTTGAATTTGTGGCAAGGCCCTATTTTATTGCACATCCACTGCTTTTCCCTGTGGGCAAAACCAGCCTGCTGATCGTCAGTAGCGAGGTCGCCACCAGTATCATCTGCATGCTCATCGTCAGTATCATCGCAGGTTTTTTACCATCCTGGCGGGTCAGCCGTGAAAATATCATCAAGGCCATCTGGGGATAGCTGGATTATGATAAAGGTGACCGACCTGAAAAAGACCTACCCCGGTAAGGTCCCTGTGCATGCGCTCAAAGGCGTCAGCTTCGAAATCCCCTCCGGCCAGTTCGTCGCTATCATGGGTCCCAGCGGCTCCGGCAAGTCCACCCTGCTGCATCAATTGGCGCTGCTTGACGATCCCACATCAGGCAGAATCCTGCTGGACGGATTGGATGTATTAACGCTTACCGACCGTAAACGTACGGAGTTTCGACTGCGCCACCTAGGCTATGTCTTCCAAGAATATGCCCTGATACCCGAGTTAAACGCCATCGAAAACGCCTTCCTTCCCCTCATGCTACTGGGCATGAAACGAAAGGAGTTCATCAGGGTATCCACTGAGCTTATGGGCAGGGTCGGCCTTGACAACCGCCTGCACCACCTAATCAACGAACTCTCGGGAGGCGAACAGCAGAGGGTGGCCATCGCCCGCGCTCTCGTCAATAAGTCGAAAATTCTCTTTGCCGATGAACCCTGCGCCAACCTCGATACTGAGAATAAAGGTATTGTTCTCAGGCTGCTGAGAAAGCTTTGCAATGACCTGGGCCAGACCATAGTTATGGTGACACATGAGCCCGAACAGAGGGAATTCGCCGACCGTGTGCTGTGGTTCCGCGACGGCCGGCTGGTAAAAGAGGAATATATCGGCAAAGACGTACGGGAAGATGCCATACACAATGGATACCGTACCGATGTTTCCTCTGATCCGGATTAGTTGAAAAGACCATTGACCGGCTGATATTTGATTATGAATTGCTGCAGGGAGCGTACTTTCAGGTTCTCCCGAGAATAAGCGGACAGGCC
>CAIMUM010000099.1 GCA_903844685.1 uncultured Dehalococcoidia bacterium | reverse complement strand
CGTCCCCGTCTTGCCGCGCTTGCGGATGCCGGCCGTATCTATCAGCACGATATCCTGGTCCTTATACCTGACAATGGTATCCGTGGCGTCACGCGTTGTCCCGGCCGTGGCATCAACTATGCTCCGGTCCGCCCCGACAATAGCATTGAGCAACAGGGATTTGCCCACATTCGGCCGCCCGACTATGGCGAGCTTCGGTCTCCCGCTATCTTCAACCACCTCACCCGGAGGCGGGAGCTGTTTAACCAGCGCCTCAATCAACTCATTTATGCCTCTGCCGTGGTGGGCGCTGATCGGCAGTGGATCTCCCAGGCCAAGCTGGTAGAACTCGGCGCAGGATTCCTTCAATTTCTGGGTTTCCGCCTTATTGACAGCCAGCACCACCGGCTTGCCCAGCTTGCGCAGCTTGTCCGCTATCTCCCGGTCAGCGGCTATCAGTCCATCCCTGACATCGACAACAAAGATGATGAAATCAGATTCGGCGATGGCCGCCTCCACCTGTTTCTTGATCTTCCTGCTCATTTCAGAGCCGGGCGCCGGCTCCAACCCACCGGTATCGATGAGGGTAATCTCGTTATCCAGCACCCGCACGTCAGCAAAGATACGGTCACGGGTGGTGCCCGGCAGATCTTCAACGATAGCTATGGGCGCACCGGCTATGCGGTTGAACAGGGTCGACTTGCCGACATTCGGCCGGCCAACTATTGAAACAATCGGATTCATCTGAATACAGCCATTTTATCACGCTGACAGGATACTATTTAATACGTAATACTACGAAAACCCATGCCGCTGCGTATTTATTTGTACAGTTCCGCGAGCAGCGTGCGCTGGAAATGGAGGCGGTTTTCCGCCTGGTCGAAGATTACCGAGCGGTACTTATCGATGATGCCCACCGCGACTTCCTCACCATGGTGGGCGGGCAGCGGGTGCATAACAATAACATCCTTCTTAGCATACGACAGTAATTTCTCATTCACCTGGTATTCGGCAAAAGCTATGCGCCGCTGTTCATATTCTTCTTCCTGGCCCATGCTGGTCCAAACATCTGTATAGATAACATCCGCGTCTTTTGCCGCCATGGCAGGCTCCTCCAGCAGCATGATGTGGCTGTCGGTCTGCTCGGCATATTTATTGGCTATCCTCAACACATTGTCCTGTATGCTGTATTCCTGCGGTGTGGCAATGAGAAAATTGATGCCCACCATCGCGCAGGCTATTAACAGTGAATTGGCAACGTTGTTTCCGTCACCGATAAAGGCCAGGTTCAACCCCTTGAATTTTCCCTTGCGCTCATATATCGTAACAAGATCCGCCAGGGCCTGGCAGGGATGCTCATAGTCGGAGAGGGCATTGATCACCGGTATGCTGGCATATTCCGCCATGGTTTCCAGCGTGCGGTGCAGGAAGGTGCGCGCCACAGCGCCCTGAACATACCTGCTCAGCACATGGGCCACATCCGGCACGGACTCGCGCTTGCCCAGGCCGATCTCCTCCGGCGACATATAAATAGCATAGCCACCCAGATGGTGCACCGCCAACTCAAAGCTCATCCTGGTACGCAGGGACGGCTTTTCAAACAGCAGGGCGATACTCTTGCCCGCCAACACCTGCGGCCAGGCCTCATTTTTGCTCTTTATGGTTTTCTTAACCAATTGTTCTGCTTCGCCCGCGGCGAAATCCGCGACCGAAAGTATGTCTCGTTTAGTCACTTCGCGTTTACTCCTGTACAAATTATCAGTATACCACATCTGTTTCAATGTGATATTACCTGTAAACCTGCCCGTCCCTGCTTTTGTAGCACGCTGATATCGAGCTATACTAATGGCATCAGGCACTGATTTACCCGCATGCAATATAACAAATTATCACCCGAGGAAGAGAAGATAATCCTGCACAAGGGGACCGAACCGCCCTTCAGCGGGGAATACGAAGGGCTGTTCGCAGACGGCGTTTACATATGCCGCAGGTGCAATACGCCGCTCTACAAGTCCGCGGATAAATTCCATTCCGGATGCGGTTGGCCGAGCTTTGATCAGGAGATAGCAGGCAATATACGGCGTACGCCCGATGCTGACGGTAACAGGACGGAGATAACCTGCGCAACCTGCGGCGCCCACCTGGGCCATGTCTTCGCAGGCGAGCGCCTTACCACCAAAAATACCCGCCATTGCGTAAACTCCCTGTCACTGCGCTTCATACCCGGTGAACATGACTGAAATTATCGAAACGGCAATCCTGGGAGGAGGCTGCTTCTGGTGCACCGAGGCCGTTTTTTCCAGGCTGAAAGGTGTTCTCAAGGTAACGCCGGGCTATGCAGGGGGCAACATTGATAAACCTACTTATCAGCAGGTCTGCGGAGGAACAACCGGGCACGCGGAAGTGAATAAAATCGACTATGACCCGTCAGTCATCAGCTATACCGACCTTCTTGACGTCTTTTTCCATATCCATGATCCCACCACGCTCAACCGGCAGGGCAACGACTTCGGAGAGCAGTACCGCTCCATAATCCTCTACACCAACGACGAACAAAAAACCTCGGCGGAACGGTTTGTCAATGAATTAAACGCAAACGCTGAATTCAAACAGCCGATCGTCACTGAAATAAAGCGATTATCGGCTTTTTACGAGGCTGAAGGCTATCATCAAAGCTACTATGAAAATAACAGCGGGCAACCCTACTGCCAAACGATCATTAAACCCAAGCTGGACAAATTCAGACAGAAGTTCCCCGGATCGTTGAAAACGCTTTGATTCCACCGCGCTTCGGGCGCAGCAAAACCTCAGTTCCTAACAGCGCAGGGATGATATATAATTAGCCCACTACCGTGGAAATATGGCGGGCAGGTGGAGATGTCAAAAGAAAAACCCCTTTTTATACTCTTCGACGGCAATGCACTGGTACACCGCGCTTTCCATGCCCTGCCGCCGCTGACTATCACGCGCAGCGGGGAGATGGTAAGCGCCGTACAGGGCTTTGCCAGCACACTGCTCAAGTTGCTGCGTGAGAATAAACCCGACTACTGGGCTATCGCCTTCGACCGCCATGCCCCCACCTTCCGGCACGAGATGTTCGAGAATTACAAGGCGCAGCGCCCGAAGACTCCTCCGGAACTCGTCACTCAAATAGAGCGCGTACACCAGCTTGCCGGGGCTTTCAACCTGCCCATTTTCGAGATGGACGGCTTCGAGGCGGACGATATCATCGGCACGCTCAGCAGGCAAGCAGACTCAAAAGGTATCGACACTCTGATCGTGACCGGTGACAACGACATGCTGCAGGTGGTTAAACCGGGTATACGCGTCATGTCGCCCAGGCGGGGTTTTGCCGATACCGTGGTCTACGATGAATCAGGTGTACGTGAGAAGTATGATCTCAACCCCTTTCAGCTCATCAGCTACAAGGCGCTGGTGGGCGACCCCTCGGACAACATACCCGGGGTCAAGGGCATAGGCGACAAGACTGCAGTGAAGCTGCTCCAGCAGTACATCGACCTCGACGGCATTTACAGCCATATAGATGAGGTGGAACCGGAGAGGTTACGCGTGCTGCTTAAATCCAACCACGAATTAGCCATTCAAAACCGCAAGCTGGCTGCGATAGTCACCGATGTCCCCATAACATTTGACATGCCATCCTGCGCCGTCAGTGCATACGATCGCAATAAGGTGGTGGAACTCTTCCGCGAACTGGGATTCTCCAATATGTTGTCACGCCTGCCCGTGGAGATTGGCGCTGAACCGGCTGAGACTCCCAGGCCCACAGAAACCTCGAAAACCAATTACCGTATTATCAGTACTGAAGCCGCACTGGATGAACTGGCGCTTCGCCTTTCTTACACCGGGACATTTGCCTTATCAGTGGTGCCCGCAGGTGACGATGCGATGCAGACAAGCCTGGTCGGGCTATCTATATCACCGGCCAGGGGCGAAGCCTACTATATACCGACCGGGCACATAACGCTCAGCCAGGTCGAGCAACTGCCGGCTGCCAGGGTTCTCAGCATCCTGAAACCCTTTATAGAGCAGGAACGTTACGCCCGCATCGCTTACGATGGCAAGTTTGACATCGTATTATTAACACAGACGGGTTTAAAACCGGGCGGCATATGCTGCGATATATTGATCGCCGCGTACCTGCTGGGTGAAAAATCGTTAAAGCTGAAGGCACTGGCCTTCAATAAGCTGGGCATAGAGATACCCGAGTTATCCGAATTAATCGGAAGCGGAGCCAAACAGGTCTCCCCGGCGCGTTCCTCCATAGAGCAGGTCTCACAATTTGCCTGCAGGGATGCCGACATTGTACTCAGGCTGAAAGAGTCACTGGAGCAGGAACTGCGTTCCGAAGAATTGTGGAGCCTGTTCAACGATATCGAGATGCCGCTCGTTTCCATCCTTGCCGAGATGGAAATGCACGGTGTACTGCTGGACCGGGCACTGCTGATGGAGATGTCCGCCAGCCTGGGCTCAGATATGCTCAGGCTGGAAAAGGAGATCTATAACTGCGTGGGGCACCAATTCAATATCAACTCACCCCAGCAGCTATCCGCGGTCCTTTTCAACGAACTGCAGCTTAAACCTGCATCTGCGCGAAAGACGCAGAGCGGGTACTCCACCGATGCTGCAATACTGGAGGAACTTAAAGATGATCACCCCGTCATCAGGTTCGTCCTCGAGTACCGCCAGCTTGCCAAGCTTAAATCCACTTATTCCGATGCACTGCCGCTCCTGATTAACCGGAAGACGGGACGGTTACACACCAGCTTCAACCAGACCGGCACAACTACCGGCAGGCTGTCATCCAGCCAGCCCAACCTGCAAAACCTGCCAATCCGCGGGGAGACCGGGTCCAAAATCAGGCAGGCCATTATCGCCCAACCCGGTTGGCTGCTGCTTTCCGCTGACTATTCGCAGATAGATTTGAGGGCGCTGGCACACATTTCACAGGACGCGGAACTGATTGCCACTTTCCAGAGAGACGAGGACATCCACACACATACGGCTTCAGAGGTCTTCGGCGTACCCGATGCTGAAGTCACCACAAAAATGCGCCGCGCTGCCAAGACGATCAATTTCGGCGTTATCTACGGTATGAGCGGCTACGGCCTGCAGCAGGCCACCGACCTCACCAGGGAGGAAGCGGAACTTTTCATCAGTACCTACTTCAAGCGTTACCCGGGCGTGAAAAACTACATCGATAACACCAAGCGGCAGGCGGCTGCCCTCGGCTATGTTCAAACCGTTCTGGGACGCAGGCGCTATATACCCGAGATCAACTCAGCCAACCGCCTGGCGCGCGAGGCTGCCGAAAGAATGGCTATCAACATGCCCGTGCAGGGAACCTCCGCGGATATCATCAAGGTGGCCATGGTCAACCTGCACCGCGAAATGGCCAGGCGAGGCCTGAAAACCATGATGACATTGCAGGTACACGACGAACTTGTCTTCGAGGTGCCGCCCGCTGAAATGGACGTCATGAAGCTGCTGGTGCAGGATATCATGCCCGCCGCCATGAAGCTCTCAGTGCCGCTCAAAATAGACGTCAAGACCGGCCCTAACTGGGGTGAGATGGCCTGATGCCGGAACTCCCCGAAGTCGAGACTATCAAGAATGCGCTCGAACTATTGTTAGTCGGCCGCACCTTTTCAGCCGTCAGGATTATCGATGAACGTCCCGTGCAGAGGTTATCCCCGGACGAATTCTGCAGCGGGTTGGTCGGGCGCAAAATTACAGGCATATCCCGCCGCGGCAAATACCTGATAATAGGCCTCTCAGACGGCAGTAACCTCATAATCCACCTGCGCATGACAGGCGCCCTGCTATGGAACCCAGCCGAAGAAGAACCGTTTACGCGCGTTGAGTTTTTCTTTGACGGCGGCGGCCGCCTCATTTACACGGATGTCCGGCGCTTCGGCGCCATGTACCTTGTTGCAGACCCGAAAGAGGTGGTGGGAAAACTCGGCATCGAGCCGCTCAGCCGCGGCTTCACCCGCCGGGCGCTGGCCGACATGCTTAAACCGCACAGCCTGCCGGTAAAATCGTCCCTGCTCAACCAGGAACATATCGCCGGTATCGGAAATATGTACGCCGACGAAGCGCTATTCGCTGCTAAAATACATCCGCAACAGCCTGCAGATTCGCTCGCAACCACTCAAATTAACAGTCTGCACCAGGCGATTAAGAACGTGTTAAAAAAGGGGATAAAGAACCAGGGCGCCAGCGTGCGCAACTACCGCGGACCGGACGGCAGCAAAGGCAGGGCACACGAGGAATTCTGCGTGGCCCACCGTGAAGGCCACCCCTGCCCGGTATGCGGCAGTCCCGTCAAACGTATAGTGGTAGGCCAGCGCGGGACCTATTATTGCGCCCGCTGTCAACGCCTCAAATAAATAATTACAAGGAGTAAACCGTGACTAAAAAAAAGCAGGATATCAATGCCCTTATGAAGGACCTGTCGAGCAAGGACGGCATTACACGCAACAAAGCCAGGATCGCGCTCGTGGAAATAGGAGCACCATCGGTAGAATCCCTGGTAAAAGCTTTGAGTGACCCCAGCCAGGCGGTCAGGTGGGAATCCGCCAAGGCGCTGGGGCAGATCATGGACCCACGGTCCATCGATGCCCTGGTAAAAGCTTTGCAGGACAGGCTCTTTGATGTACGCTGGCTGGCCGCGGAAGCGCTGATCGCTATCGGCGATAAGTCGGTGAAGCCGCTGCTGCAGGCGATTACCGATAATCCGGAATCGGAATACCTCAGGGAAGGCGCCCACCACGTATTTCATGACCTCCGTGAGGGACAATACGGCGATATCCTGAAACCGGTGATCACTTCGATGGAGGACCCCACATTTACTTTGGATGTGCCTCTCCTGGCGCGCAAAGCGCTGCAAACAATAAGATAGGGCAAACAATTATGCGTATTATCGAAGTTTCTATTGCATTCTGCCTTGCTTTGTGGTAAAAATTGGCCATACGTTGTAAAGGAGGTTATCAATATG
>CAIMUM010000098.1 GCA_903844685.1 uncultured Dehalococcoidia bacterium | reverse complement strand
GAGGAGTTCGAGGCTATACCTGAGGAATGCTACGGCTACCAGGATAAGAACTGGGGACGGGACTTCACCTCGCCCTGGGTCTGGCTCAGCTGCAACAACTTTGTCAGCGAGAAAACGGGAAAGAAGATGGAACTTACCAGCCTGGATATCGGCGGCGGCCGCCCGGTGGTCTTCGGCATACCCATCCCCATGAAGCTGCTCATGGCCTTCCGCCACGACGGCAAGCTCTACGAATACAACTTCTCCAAATTTTACAAGCCCACCAACCAGAATTTCATCTGCTCGGCCGCGGGCGATGACGTAACCTGGGACATCAAGGGCTGGAGCGGCAACGATAAAATAGAGGTCAACTTCCACTGCCAGAAGGGCGGCATGAACTGGGTTAATTACGAGGACCCGCTGGGGCAGAAGCGCTATACAGACCTTTGGAACGGCGGCTTCGGCGCCGGGACAGTGAAGCTATATAACAAGAAGGGCAGGGCCTGGGAGCTCGTTGATACCTTCGTAGGTTCGATGGCCGGCTGCGAGTACGGCGTGTACTCACATTAATAATGCAGCAACATTTTAATATAATGTCAATTAATCGGTGTTTTCTCAATTAACACGTTACCATGTGGTGACCACGGTTAAGTGTCAAGCCGCCGTGAGGTTGAAATGCTTTTTTAAAGGAGCGTCGCAATGAAAACGGGTAAGCAGTACATCCAGGACATGATGAATATGAATTTCGAGCTTTATATTGACGGAGGGAAGGTCAAGGGGCCGGAAGTCATTAATCATCCCAAGGTGAGGCCGATGATAAATGCGATCGCCGAGACATATGATATGCAGCATGAAAAAGATCTGCAGGAGTCCCTGCAATGTAAATCGCACCTCACGGGAGAAATCATCAGCCGCTGGACGCATGTACCGCAAACGGTTGAAGACAATATCAGGAAAGTAGATATCACGCGCTTTGCCAACAGGCGCATAGGTATGTGTTCCTTCAGGTGCGTGCAAAATTCCTTCCCGGCGCTTTTACTTACTGCGCAAGAAACAGATAAAGCTAAAGGCACCCATTACTATAACAACGTCGTGGAATACATTAAATACTTTCAAAAAAATGACCTGGTCGGGTGCCCGGCGTTAACTGATCCCAAAGGTGACCGAAAAGTGCCGGCTCACCTGCAGGAAGATCCCGATATGTACCTGCGGGTGGTGGATAAGAATAAAGAGGGGATTGTGCTGCGGGGCGCCAAGATGTGTCAGACGGGCTCGGTCGTTACTTACGAGAAAATAGTTCTTCCCTGCATTACACACGGCCCCGGAGCGGAAGCCTACGCCGTCGCCTGCGCCGTGCCCGGCAATGCCAAAGGTATTAAAAACATCTCAGCCCGCTATTCACAGGATGACCGGCGCGTAGAAAATCCGGAATGGGACATGGGTAATATTAAATACGGGTTCCACGAGACCGTAGTCATTTTCGACGATGTATTCGTCCCATGGGAAAGGGTCTTTATGTGCGGCGAAGTTGAGTTTACAGGGATGCTGGTTAATCTGATCGGCGGTACTCACCGGCCGACGACAGGTGGTTGTAAAACCGGCTGGACTGACGTGCTCATAGGGGCGGTACAAACCTATGCAGAATATAATGGAACGTCAACAGTGTCCCATATACGTGACAAAATCACTGACATGATCATGTATAATGAGATGATGTATTCATGCGGCATTGCTTCGTGCGTCAAGTCAACGTGGCACGACGGAGTGGGGATGATTCCGGATATGCTGCTGGGGAATAACACAAAGTATATAACTTCCAAGGCGGTGTATGAGCTGGTCAGGCTGGCAGAGGATATAGTCGGCGGAATTATTACCACACTTCCCAGCGACAAGGAGTTTAGGAACCCCGAGATTTCTCACTACCTGGACAGGTTTTATAAAGGTGCAAGGGGAGCGACGGCGGAAAACCGGGCCAGGATCGTGCGCCTCATAGAAAACCTTACATACGGCGCCGGAGCTCTATGTCATTCAGCGGCTCACGGAGGCGGTTCGGGGCAGGCCTGTAAGCTTTCCATGTATGAATTTGCCAGGGGCGAGCCTCTGGAGTCCCGTAAGAGAGATGCCCAAAGGTTGTGCGGCATCATTAAGTAGGATTTGGACCATTCAAAATGGTACCAGTATAAAAAATCAATATAGGGGAGGTTGACATGAGCTTAGACAAACTGCAGGAAAATCTCTTGAGGAGGGCGGCTATCGGAGATCTCGTCACACGGTCGGCTGAAAGGTTCGTTGACAGGATTGCACTGGTAGCCGGGGATGAGAGGGTGTCCTTCAAAACTCTTAACCAAAAAAGCTGCATGGCTGCCAATGCGTTCGCCGCGCTGGGAATCAAAAAGGGCGATAGGGTGGCGCTGATGAGCCACAATAGCCTGGACTACATTTACTGCCGTTTCGGCCTGGCGAAGATGGGGGCCATATCGGCGCCCATCAACTTTATGCTCAAGGGCGATGAGATCGAGTACATTATCAACGATGGGGAACCCAAGGCGTTCTTCGTGGAAGATTCCCTGGCAAATACCGTACTGGAGATAAAAGACAAGCTCAAGGGCGTTCAAATATTCGGCTGCTTCGACTTCGGCAAGGCGCCCATACCCAAGAAATGGGTGAACACGGCGGACTTCTTCAAAGGATCGTACCCTGTTACAGAACCCGAGGTCATCATCGAGTCCAATGATATGGCAACGCTTATCTATACTACGGGGACTGAGAGCTTCCCCAAAGGTGTGATGACCAGCCATCTGAACTACTATATGAGTATTTTACACCTGGCCTGCGACGTTGATTTCAGGCGGGAGGACTCCGTTATTATAGATATCCCGCTTTTCCATGTGGCGGGAACCACCGTCCTCAACGGCACTATCACCTTTGGCGGGAAAGCCGTCATCGGGTACGCTCCCGACCCCAACAATATCCTGCAGAAGACGCAGGACGAAAAGATCAGCATGTGGGTCTACCCTCCAACGGTTTACGCCCTGCTACCCATGATGCCGAATTTCGGCCAGTTCGACCTGTCCTCGTTGAAAAAATGCGTGTCTTTCGGCGCCGTTATGCCCAGGACGGTGCTCGATACGTGGAAAAAATTCAAGCCTGAAATCCAGTGGAGGAACTACTGGGGTCAGACCGAGAGCAGCCCGGTCGGCACGACTTCCACGCCCGAGAGCTTTGAGAAGAACATCAGCTCCATCGGCATCCAGGATACAGCCGTCTCCGTGAAGGTCTTCGATGAGCAGGACCATGAGGTGGCTCCGGGCGTCATCGGCGAATTAGTCATAAGGGGTCCAGCAGTCATGCTGGGATATTGGAAGAAAGAGAAGCAGACGGATAAGGCGCTTTCCAGCGGCTGGCTGCATACGGGTGACCTCGGCCACATGGATGATGAAGGCAACGTTTTCTACGTCGACCGCAAGAAGGATATGATCAAGAGCGGCGGCGAGAATGTATCATCGCAGGAAGT
>CAIMUM010000097.1 GCA_903844685.1 uncultured Dehalococcoidia bacterium | reverse complement strand
TTAATAATACAACATTTCTCTGCATCAGATCATCACTAAGCGGCATGAAGTGTAAACCTGCATAGAATAATAAGTATTGTAATATTTTCGTAAAACTGTGTTCTTTCATGGCGCTGGTGCGGCAACCCTGGTGGGGCAGGCGCCGCTTATATTATACAGGCTCCCTTAGTAATGCTCCAGCGGTATCAAGCGCCTGCCTGTCCACCTTTGCAGGCACACCTTTGCTGTTATGTACCTGATGAACGGTGGCAATATTTATATGCTAAAGGAAATACTGGGGCACACGCGTTTGGACATGGTGCAGAGACACCTGCATTTTACCAGGGCACAGGTCGCCAGCCAGCACCACAAGTTCTCGCCTATGGATAATTGAAGAGCTAATGATGTCATGCAGAGACTACAGATAAAAATTTCTTAACCACTCCCCAAAAGTCCAATATTTTATGGACGCTTACACTCATTTGACAGGTGGGGATTATAGGTGTAGATTCTTCAATAGGAGGGAAAAAACTAACTTTTGTATACTATCCATCCACGTATCGTGGGCAATCCGGTTACTACATCGCTCTGGCCCAATCTGAACCGGGGTCATAGTCAGTCATAATTGCAGAAAATACTCAGGAAAAGGAGGCCTCGTTACGTCGGACAATGAGAAGAGGACAAAGCCCAAGTACGAAGCTCCGACCGTCGTCCCCCTAGGGGGGCTAGCCAAAGGGATCGGAGCTTGTACAACCGGAATTGGAGATACAGACACTTGCACTGCCGGTGGTCTCGCGGGAACTGCTTGCACGGCCGGCAAATCTGCACAAGATGCTTGCACGGCCGGCACTATTCTTGGCACATAGCAGATTGCATGGCCGGGCCAAGGGCAACATAGGGTTGTGCCGCGGGGACTGTGAGAGTATGAAATATCGCGCATCGTACTTTCGTCGTACAGGTGCCTTTCCCATCGGCGGAGTGGTGATCACGGACTCAGGGTAAGGCAACCCGCCCGGGAATGGTATCTTTAGTAGACTATACTACCCGGCAGCCATCCCGCGGCGTTTCTCAAGACCCTCAGCGTTTGTGGTTGCAACGAGAGAGGTATCAGATATGAACCGGACGGATAGACCAATTGCCAATCCCATCGTTGTGCTCCGGGAGGAGTTCGACGACTGGGCCATCCTTTTCAATCCCGATACGGCCGCTGCCGTGGGGGTTAATCCTGTCGGTGTGGCGGTATGGAAAAGAATGGATGGAAAGAGAAGCCTCAAGGAGATCGTCCTGGAGATCAAAGCCGGTTTTGAAGATGCTCCGGAGGCCGCCCTTGAAGAGATCACCGCCTTTGTTGACAGGCTGGCTGAACAAGGTTATGTGGGTTATGAACTGAAGGACAACAACCGGTGACCGGACAACTGAAGGACAAGACGGAACCGGTGATATCCATGTTGATGCGTACCCCCCGCACCCTGGATATTGAAATCACCGCGCGCTGCAATCTGCGCTGCCGTTACTGCTACTTCTTCAACAACCCGGCTGTGGAGTACCGGGACCTTCCTGCGGACGAGTGGCTCAAGTTCTTTGCCGAACTGGGGTCCCTGGGTGTAATGAGTGTCACCCTGGCAGGCGGAGAACCCTTTATCCGCGACGATCTGCCCGTACTGCTCGAAGGTATAGTCCAAAACCGGATGCGTTTCTCACTCCTATCCAACGGTACACTGATTGACGACGGGATCGCCGCTTTCATCGCCAGCACAGGCCGCTGCGAGTATGTCCAGGTGTCGGTGGACGGTTCATGCGCGGAGACACACGACTCCTGCCGCGGGCAAGGCTCTTTCGACGGCGCGATCCGTGGCATCCACACCCTGCAGCGCCACCGGGTGAATGCGGCGGTGCGTGTCACTATTCATCGGAATAACGTGCATGATCTGGATAATATCGCTCACATGCTTCTGGATGAGCTGGGCCTGCCGGGTTTCAGCATCAACTCTGCCGGGTACCTGGGCACATGCCGCCTGAATGCGGATGATTTGCTGCTGAACATACAGGAGCGCCAGTTGGCGATGGCTACATTGCTACGCCTGGCGGCGAAATACAATGGACGCATCTCGGCAAACGCCGGCCCATTGACGGACGGGCGCATGTGGCGCCGGATGGAAGAGGCACGGGCACAGCATGCGCCGGCGTTTCCCAATGGTGGCCGCCTTACCGCCTGCGGCTGCCCGGGCAACAAAATCTCCGTGCGCGCCGATGGCGCCATCGTTCCCTGCAGCATGTTAGCCCATGTCGAATTAGGGCGCATCAACCATGATTCCCTGGCAGAAGTATGGCAAAACAGCCCGGCCCTTAACCAACTCCGCAACCGGCATAATATCCCGTTAAGCGAGTTTGAATTCTGCGCTGAGTGTTCATATATCCCTTATTGCACGGGCAACTGTCCGGGATTAGCCTATACTTTAACAGGCAAGGTAGACCATCCCAGTCCGGATGCATGTCTGCGGCGATTCCTTGAGGAGGGCGGCACAATCATATAAGCCTGCAGAGCGACATGGGAAATGAGGACACAGGGCAGGGTGCGATTCCTACGATCAACCTGCTGTATTTTTACCTGACCGAAGGGTGTAACCTGGCCTGCCGCCATTGTTGGATGGGGCCACGGTTCGATGCCACAGGCAACCATTATCCCACCTTGCCGGTTGAGCTGTTTGAGACCGCCATCCGCGAAGCCAGGCCGCTGGGCTTGAGCGGCGTCAAGCTCACCGGCGGCGAGCCGTTGTTACATCCCCACTTCACCAGTTTACTGGAGATTGTTCGGCGGGAAGAGCTGGGTTTGACGATCGAGACCAATGGTTTGCTGTGCACGCCGGGGATCGCCGCTGAGATCGCCAAATCTCCCAGGCGATCCGTATCAGTGAGTATTGACGGAGTTGATGCTGAGACCCACGAATGGGTGCGCGGTGTGCCGGGGTCTTTTAAAGCTGCGCAACAGGCGGTGATCAACCTTGTTGCCGCCGGCATCCGGCCCCAGGTTATTTTCACGTTGATGCGCAGAAATGCCGGCCAGGTGGATGACATAGTGAAAATGGCCGAGGCACTGGGTGCGGCCTCGGTCAAGTTCAACGTAGTGCAGCCCACCGCACGGGGCGAAAAGTTGCATGAAGTCCAGGAGACCCCGAACGTTGCCGAACTTATTGAGTTGGGGCGGTATGTGGAACGGGAACTGGCGCCCAGGACCAACCTGCGAGTCTTTTTCGATTACCCTCAGGCTTTTCGCGCCCTGAACCGCATAGCGAGAGGGGATGGCTGCGGCATCTGCGGGGTCCTGGGCATCATAGGCGTCATCGCCAGCGGACACTATGCCCTGTGCGGCATCGGCGAACAGGTGCCGGACCTGGTCTTTGGCGAGGTGGGGAAGGATATGCTGGAAGAGGTATGGCGGGAACACACCATCTTGAAGGCACTGCGGGAGGGATTGCCCGGGCGATTAGAAGGGGTCTGTTCCCGCTGCCTGATGAAAGGGCGCTGCCTGGGCGCATGCGTTGCCCAGAACTATTACAGCACAGGCAGCCTGTGGGCGCCGTTCTGGCTATGCAAGCAGGCGGAAGAGGCTGGTCTCTTTCCAGCTTCACGGCAGAGAACAACACCGGCACAGTCTTCCAATCAATTGTCACGGTGCGGGGATTAATCCAATATTGGTGAATATGCAGCAGAAAGGGTTTGAGCCTGATAATATGAATACCTATGGAACCATGTTCCTCGCCGCTTATATTGGCCCCAGCATGGATCCCACTTTGCGCGAGCCGGAGATGATGGAGATCGTGCCTTATGACAACAGGCCCGCGCTGGTTGGCGATGTGGTTTTTTTCTTGCCGCCGCAGAATGATCAACCGGTCGTACACCGCGTTGCCCGTGTGACCCCGGCGGGTATATCTACGCTCGGGGACAACAACATCCGGGAGGATACCTTGCTCTTGCAACCCAAGGACATTAAAGGCCAGGTGGTGGCCGCCTGGCGTGGCCAGAAGCGGCGGAGGATCGCGGGAGGATTACAGGGCCGGTTGACAGGCCGTTGGCTTCGTTGGCGGCGCATCCCCGGCAAGGGCGTGTCTCGTCTGCTGCACCCCCTTTATTACGCCCTGTCCCGCTGCGGGTTGATCGCCAGGTTGTTGCCTGCTCCATTGCGGCCGCGCGTCGCCGTCTTCCAAACCCGGGGCCAGGATCAGTTTCGGCTTCTATTGGGGCAACATATCATCGGGCGATACGATGACCGGAAACGTCAATGGCAGATCCAACGGCCATTTCGCCTGTTTGTGGATGAGCGGGTGCTCCAAAGGCAACAGGATGAGAACCGGACCGGCTTATCCTGTTTGACTGAGGAAAGCGGACCTTGAACTATCTGCTTCCGCAGGGATTGCAGCATACCCTCGTACTGGCTGATGGGAGCCGTTGGGTCATTGCTGCCGGGGACGGGGAGGCAGCATCTATCGTCTCACAACTGTGTGAAGCGATGCAGCTACGCGTGATGAGCCCTCCGGCTTCGCTTTCCCCGGCTACGTCAGGGACGAGCACGGCAGGCGAAGGCGAACCGCCTCATTCCGGCATTGTGCGCCGTCTCCTGGTCCTGGTTGCTGCGCACAATCCTGAAGCACCCCCGGCAACTTGCTATGCCCCGTTACCATTTGAAGACGACGGCTTTGCTGTTTGCGTTCTGCGCTCATTTACTCATAGCGATGGGCTGTATATCCAGCTTATGGAGCTATCGTTAATCTTTGCTCGCGATGCACAAACCCGCGGAGCAGTCCTCCTGCACGGCGCTCTCGCTGAAAAGGCCGGCGCCGGCGTGATCCTGGCTGCGCCGGGTGGGACGGGAAAGACCACTGCCAGCGGCCGGCTTCCGGCCCCGTGGCGCTCGCTGTGCGATGACGCTACGCTGGCCGTGCGGGATCCACAGGGGAACTACTGGGCGCACCCCTGGCCCACCTGGAGCCATTTCCTGTGGGGAGAGACAGGCGGCGCCTGGGATGTGCAGAATGCCGTTCCCCTCAAGGGCATCTTCTTTTTGTCCCGGGCGGTGGAAGACCGTGTGGAACCCGTAGGTCCCGGCCATGCGGTCAGCTTGCTCGTTGAGTGTGCTAAACAGGCCTCACAGCTCATGGCGCGGGGCCTGAGTAAAGAAGAAACCCGCGCCCTGAATCTGGAACGGTTCAATAACCTTTGTGCCCTGGCCCGGGCCGTACCCGCATATATACTTAGCATCAGTTTAACCGGCGCCTTCTGGCAAGAGATCGAGCGGATGCTTGAGGTAGGCCCTCGTGAAGGAACATGAGTAGAAAGCACTCAAAGCAGGAAGGTATTGTATAATTACATTCAACGATGACCTTTCATGAGCAGATTGTCTCGGCAAAACTGAAAATCCAGCGCACATTGCAGATCGAGCGTGCGTTGCGTTTTGTCTGGCAAAGCGCGAAAGGCTGGACAATAGCAAACGGGTTTCTCCTTGTGGTGCAAGGGGTGCTGCCGTTATTGCCACTTTATCTCATGAAGCTAATGGTGGATGCGGTGACGGCAGGGCTGGTGGCTCCCGACAAAGGTGTGGCTTTCAGACAGGTGGTATTTCTTATCGCCCTTCTGGCTGCGGTGGCCCTGTTCAGTGCCCTGACCCGCTCGATAGCGGGACTGGTCGGCCAGGGTCAGTCCCTGGCCGTCACAGATCACATGAACAACGTCCTCCACGCCAAGTCCATTGAGGTGGACCTGGAGTATTATGAGAGTGCGCGATACTACGACACACTGCAACGCGCCCAAAAAGAGGCTCCCTTCCGGCCCACTCATATCGTGAATGGCTTAGCGTGGGTGGGCCAGAACGGGATCTCCTTACTGGCGATAGCCGGGCTGCTCTTTGCATTTAACTGGATTATCGCAGCAATCCTATTCGCGGCCGTCATTCCCGGTGTCGCCGTGCAATTAAGCTATTCCGGCAAGATGTATCGCTGGCAACGTGAAAAGACATCTACGGAACGGCAAGCCGGCTACCTGAATTGGATGCTCACCAACAGCAGCCACGCCAAGGAAATCCGCCTGTTTGA
>CAIMUM010000096.1 GCA_903844685.1 uncultured Dehalococcoidia bacterium | reverse complement strand
CCCCAACCTCTTCGTTTCCGGCACAAAATAAGCCTGGCGGACCAGCCGGTCCACCGGGTCTTGTTCATGTATCTCGTTTTTAGCCATGGCCATCAGCACATCCTTGACTGTCAGCATACCCGTGACGTTGTCCATGGTTTCATGATAAACGGGGAACCTCGAATGCGGGTGCTCGCTGTAAATCTTGAGGAATTCCTCAAGCAATGTCCCTTCCTCGATGAAGGATATCTCCGTACGCGGTTGCATCACATCACTGACCGGGCGGTCGGGGAATTCAAAGGCTTTGTGTATCATATCGGCCTCAGTTTCCTTCCATACTCCCTCGGCCTCGCCCACGTCTATGGCGGTGCGTATCTCGGCTTCATCAACGGTCAGCCTGGCCTCACCCGCATCGGTTACCATTCGGGTGAAGCCGGCGCCTATTTTATTCAGCACCCAGACAATTGGATAGAGTATCCAGATCAACAGCTGCACCGGTATGGTATAGGCCAGCGCCAATTTCTCAGCGTTATGCGCGGCTACCGTTTTGGGTATCACCTCTCCCAATACCAGAACCAATAGAGTGACGCATATCGTTGCGACCAGCGCCCCCATGGTTGTCCCTAACAGGCTCACGGCAACCAGCGTGCCCAGTGACGCTGCCGCGATATTGGCCACGGTGTTACCTAAAAGTAAGGCTGAAAGGAAAATACCCGGCTGCTTCTGGAAGCTATCCAGCAGGTCAGCGAACTTCACGTTGTTGGAAAGCAGGTGCTTGACGCGTATCCTGCTGAGAGAGATGATGGACACCTCGGCGCTCGAGAAAAATGCGGCCAACAGAAGGCAGACGAAGATCAGGATGAAGTATAAAGTACGTTCGCTATCCATATATTACCCGGCTTATCCCGGGACACGGTTTATCATATCATCCGCCAGTGTTACAGTCAACGAACAGGCCACTCCCCGTCGCTTTTTACCGGCCCTGTGCCTGTCGAAGGAATAAGTGGTAAAATGAATAGCCATGCAGGTAGATTTCGCTTTCATTTGCGATTACGCAGAGGCGACCAACAAGATAAACGCGCTGGGCATTGGCTTCGATACCATCATGTCGGCCCGGGTGCCCACCAGGCACCCCACATTTTTCCTGGTCGTCCAGATAAGGGCAACGGTAGTGGAGGCAGGCGAGAAAAACTTCGAGGTGCACCTGATCGATGAGGACGGCAAGGAGATAATGCCTGCGCTGATAGGAAAATTCAATATTCCCAGGCCTCCCTCCGGCGCCGAAAGCACAGGCCGACTGGCATTGCGATTCGATAATGTGGAATTCCCCAAGTACGGGGCCTATTCCATCCACATGGTCGTGGAAGGGCACGAGATGGTCAGGATAGCCCTGAGGGTCAGCCAGCCGCCGGCAGTTTCACAGAATTAGAATTATCTCAGGGCCTTGAGAACCGGTACCGCTTAGCTACCCCTTTTCGAATAGTCGGGGCACCAGACGGCATTGGGGCGAGCGGGCTGATAGCAGGCCTGGCGCCAGTCGTATTTACAGGAATCGCAGAGTATTATCTTCATGCCCAGCGCCTGCTTGATACTGATCTTCAAGTTGTCTAACCATGATGGTTTGAGTTTCTTACGTTTAGCCATAATTCATGAGTTTACTTCGCCGTGAGACAGGTGTCAAAAAGGCGGCGGCTGTAGTAATATATGCCGAATCTGTTATATAAGGAGGCCGCCATGCCGCACTGGGACAGCCGCAAGGAGACTAACTGGAGTAAATTCCGTTTCAACCAGCCCTACGCAAAGGGATTGAAGCGCTTAAAGGAGGACGTGCTGGGCAAGACCGATTTCGACCCGGCGGTACTCTTCCAGTGGGGCACCATGCAGGCCATGGCGGTTATCAGGATACTCAAAGACTGCGAGCAGGAATTCGGTGAAAAAGGACAGCAGGTGGTCAGTAACTCGCTGCGCAGAATCGGCTACGACATGGTTAAGCAAACCTGTGACGGATTAGGCAAACCTGAAGGGCTCCCGGAAGCGGAGATCGTTAGCTTCTTTGCGACGGTAGTGAACACCATTTTTTATGCTTCGCTGGAAGAGCCGCGTATAGAAAGCGAAGAGCGGATCAGCTTCGATATAACCTGGTGCCCGCACCAGGACCATTACAGCGCCTTCGACTGCCGCGTGCAGCGCTACATGGTGCAGGGCATGCTGGATGCTCTCTTCGATATGGGTTGGATCAGCAAGGACTGGCAGGTT